>JBBQOT010000113.1:0-7687 GCA_038331165.1 Acetobacterales bacterium | reverse complement strand
AACGCCTCGCTGCTGCCGTGGCTGTCCGGCACCGCGCTGATCCATTCCGCCATCGTGGTAGAGCGGCGGGACACGCTGAAAAGCTGGACCATCCTGCTGGCGATCCTGACGTTTTCGCTGGCGCTGGTGGGCACGTTCCTGGTGCGCTCGGGGGTTTTGAGCTCGGTGCATGCCTTTGCGGTGGACCCCGCGCGTGGCAGCTTCATCCTGGGACTGTTGCTGTTGGCGATCGGCGGCGCGCTGGCGTTGTATGCGGTGCGTGCGCCGGCATTGCAGGGCGGCGGCCTGTTTGCGCCGATCTCGCGCGAGGGCGCGCTGGTGCTGAACAACCTGCTGATGGCAACCGCGACGGTGACGGTGCTGTTGGGCACGCTGTATCCGCTGTTCATGGACGCGGTGGGCGGGGCGAAGATTTCTGTCGGCCCGCCATTCTTCAACCAGACCTTCGTACCGCTGATGGTGCCGGCGCTGGTCGCGATGGCGGTGGGGCCGCTGCTGGCGTGGAAGCGCGGCGATTTGGCGGCGGCGTTGCAGCGCCTATGGGTGGCGTTCGCGGCGGCGACGGTGGTGGTGCTGGTGGGATTATATCTGGCCGGGTTCAAGCCGGTGCTGGCGGTGCTGGGGCTGGGGCTGGCGGCCTGGGTCGCGGCCGGCGTGCTGAGCGAATGGGCCGAGCGGGTGCGCCTGTTCCGGCTGCCCCTGGGCGAAAGCTGGCGCCGTGCCCGGGGCCTGCCGCGCGCCTCCTATGGCATGTCGCTGGCGCATTTCGGCGTGGCGGTGATGGTGGCCGGCGTGTCCGCCTCGGCCTTCGAACAGGAGCGGATCGAGAATCTGCGTCCCGGCGAGCACATCGCGATTGCCGGCTACGAGCTGCGGCTGCGCGAGGTGCGGACGGTGCCGGGGCCGAACTTCATCGCCGACGAGGCGGTGATGGAGGTGCGGCGCGGCGGCGTGGTGGTCGACGAAATGCTGCCGCAGCGCCGCATGTTCACCGTGCAGCAGCAGACCACGGCGCTGACCGCGATCCGCAGCGGACTGGCGGCCGATCTCTATTTGGCGCTGGGCGAGGGCGATGCGGCCACCGGTTGGACGGTGCGGGCCTATCACAAGCCGCTGGTGTCGTGGATCTGGCTGGGGGCGCTGGTGATGGCGCTGGGCGGCGTGGTCAGCCTGACCGACCGGCGCTGGCGGCTGGGGGTGGCGGCGCGCCGACCGGCCGCGGTGCCGGCGGCGGCGGAATAGCAATGCGCCGGCTGGTCTATCTGCTGCCGCTGCTGCTGTTCGCGGCCCTGGCGGGATACTTCGCCTTTGCCCTTATCTCGGGCCGCGACCCGCGCGAGCTGCCCTCGGCGCTGCTCGACAAGCCGGCGCCGGCGTTCGACCTGCCGGGACTGGGCGGCGAGCGGCTGTCGCTGGCGGCGTTGCGCGGCGAGGTGTTCGTGCTGAACTTCTTCGCCTCATGGTGCGCGCCGTGCCGGGTGGAGCATCCGCTGCTGCTGCGGCTGGCGCGCCAGGAGGGGGTGCGGCTGGTGGGCATCGCCTACAAGGACCGACCTGAGGATTCGCGCCGGTTCCTGGCCGAGTTGGGCGACCCCTACCGCGCCATCGGCATCGACCGCGACGGCAGGGTGGCGATTGATTTCGGCCTGTACGGCGTGCCCGAAACCTATGTGATCGACCGGCAGGGGCATATCCGCAAGCGCTTCGTGGGCCCACTATCGCCTGGGCAGGTGGAGCGCGAATTGCTGCCACTGCTGCGCGGGCTGGCGCGGCTGTGAGGCGGGTGCTGGCTTTGTTGTTGCTTTTGGCCGGGCCGGCATTCGCGGTGCAGCCCGACGAGCGGCTGGCCGACCCGGTGCTGGAGGGTCGCGCGCGGGCGCTGTCGCGCGAGCTGCGTTGCGTGGTGTGCCAGAACGAGTCGATCGACGAATCCAACGCCACGCTGGCGCGCGACCTCCGCATTCTGCTGCGCGAGCGGCTGGCGGGCGGCGACAGCGACGCCGCGGCCGTGGCGTTCCTGGTGGCGCGCTACGGCGATTTTGTGCTGCTGCGCCCGCCGCTGCGCGCCGACACCTGGCTGCTGTGGTTCGGGCCGTTCGCGGTGCTGGTGCTGGGGGCCGCGGTGACGGTGGTGGCGCTGCGCCGCCGTGCCGCCGCCACCGTGCCACCGCCGCTATCGGCTGAGGAACAGGCGCGGCTGGACCGGCTGCTGCGCGGGGACGGGGCATGATCGGCTTCACCATCGCCGCCGGGCTATTGGCATTGCTGGTGCTGCTGGCCGTCGTGCTGCCGTTGCTGCGCGGTGGCAGCGCTGGGCCGGAGCGGGACAGCTTCGACCGCGCGGTCTACCGCGATCAGCTGCACGAGCTGGAACGCGACGCGGCGCGCGGCATGATCGGCGCCGCCGAAGCCACCGCCGCGCGGCTGGAAATCCAGCGCCGGCTATTGGCCCGTGCCGGCGCGGTGGCCCCCGCTGCACGCAGCGGCCGCAATCCGGCCCCCGTTGCGCGCAGCGGCCGCAATCCCGCTTTAGCGCTAGTGCTGGCGCTGCTGGCCGCCAGCGGCGCCGGCATCGTCTATCTGGCCACCGGCGCCCCGGAGTTGCCCGGCCTGCCGTTTGCCCAGCGTGCGCCCGACCCCGCGGAGCTGGCGCTACGCCAGGGGCTCGCCGAGGTGGAGCGACGGATCGCCGAGATGCCGAGCGACGGGCCGGCCTGGGTGCTGCTGGCGCGCACCCGTGCGGCGCTGGGCCAATGGCGCGGTGCCGACGCGGCCTATCGCCGTGCCCTCGCCCTGGTGGCGCCCACGCCGGATCTGTTGGCCGCGGCGCTGGAAGCCGCAGTGCTGGCCGCCGATGGCGTGGTGGGCGAGGCGGCCGCCGCCGGCTTTGCCCGCGTGCTGGCCGAGGATGTGGACAATCCGATCGCCCGCTTCTACCTCGCCGTGGCCGACGCCCAGGCCGGGCGCCATGCCGCCGCGATCGCCGGGTGGCAGGCGCTGGCCGCCGACTTACCGGCCGAGGCGTCGATCCGTGGCGAGATCGGCCGCCGCGTGGCCGCCGCGTCCCAGGCCGCCGGCACCCCCGCCCCGCCGCTGCCGCCGCCCGCCGAGGCACCAAGCCCCGAGGCCCGCGCGGCGATGATCCTCGGCATGGTTGAACGGCTGGCGGCCCGGCTGGCGGATGCGCCCGACGACGCCGAGGGTTGGGCACGGCTGGGCCGCGCCTATGGCGTGCTGGGCGAGCGGGACAAGGCGGCCGACGCCTATGCCCGCGCCGGCGCGCTACGGCCCGACGACATGGATCTCGCGCTCGCCGAGGCGCAGGCCATGCTCGACGGCCTGCCCCCCACTGCCCCCTTCCCGCCGCGCGCCGTCGCACAGTTGCAGCGCGTGCTCGCCGCCGACCCGCGCCAGCCCGCCGCCCTCTGGCACCTGGGCGTGGAGGCGGCCAAGCGCGGCGACATGGACGAGGCCGCCCGCTTCTGGGATCGCCTGCTCGCGGTGCTGCCCGAGGATTCCGACGACGCCCGCATGGTGCGCGCCGCGCTGCAGGCTATCCGCCGACGCTGAGCGACTTGCGGCAAACGGCCAGCCCCGTCACCATGCCGCCAGCAAAACAGGGGGCCGCCATGGCGCTGCATGTCGACTACTACGCCTCGCTCAACTCGCCTTGGACCCATCTGGGCGCGGCACGGCTGGAGGCGATGTGTGCCCGGCACGGCGCCTCGCTGCGCATCTTCCCGGTCGATTTCGGCGCCATCTTCCCCGCCTCGGGCGGCCTGCCCCTGCCCAAGCGCGCGCCGCAGCGCCAAGCCTATCGCATGATGGAGCTGAAGCGCTGGCGCGACTTCCTGGCCATTCCCATCGTGCTGGAGCCGAAGCACTTTCCCTCACCCGAAACCCTCGGCGCCGGCTGCGTGATCGCCGTTCGCGAAACCATGGGTGACGCCCCCGCCATCCGCCTCGCCCACCGCCTCCTGAAAGCCCTGTGGCAGGAGGAGCAGAACCCCTTCGCACCCGACACGCTGTCCCGCCTGATCACCGAATGCGGCCTCGACGCGGCCCAGGTGATGGCCCTCGGCGCCGAGCCGCGCTGGCAGGAGCGCCGCACCGCCGACACCCAGGCCGCCCTGGCCCGCGGCGTGTTCGGCGCGCCGAGCTACGTGATCGGCGAGGAGATATTCTGGGGCCAGGACCGGCTGGATTTCGTCGAACGCCGGCTTGCCCGCGGGTAGCAGTCAAGGACCGCCAGGCCGCATGCGCCTCAGCCCGGAACGTACAGATATACGAATGTTGTCGGATTATTAAAATGTTCTGAAACGCGTCGTAAAATGTCGATTTCTTAATTCCTCCGCCCAAACCCGTTGTTATGCTCGCCTGACCGTCCAAAACGAAACTGCCCGCGGAAAAACCGATGGCGATCACATTTTCCAATGCGACCTACGTCGTCAGCACCGTGGGGCTCGCCACCGTTGCGGGCAGCGATGCAACTGTGGTCTCGATTTTCCCAGCCGACGTCGTACTGTATGGCACGATCACCCACCCCGGTGACACGCTGACCATGACGATCAACGGCACCGACTCCTCCGTCACGGCGACCAACCTGGACAACGCCGACGCGATCGTCTTCGACATCGGCGGCGGCTCGTTTTTCGTGTTCAGTATCAGCGCGCTCACGCCCGGCCAGGTGATCACCTTCGCCAATGCCACGCTCGGCGACTTCGTCCCCTGCTTCGCTGCCGGCACCCGCATCCTGACCCGCCGCGGCGAGGTGGCGGTGGAAGACCTGCACGTGGGCGACGAGGCCATGGCACTGCTGGCCGGCGGCTTTGCGCGCATCACCTGGATCGGCCAGCGCCACATGCGCTGCGCCACCACTGCGCGCCCGACCGACCACTGGCCGCTGCGCGTGCGCGCGGGCGCCTTCGGCCCGGGCCGCCCGCACCGTGACCTGATGCTCTCGCCCGACCATTCGGTGCATGTCGACGGCAACCTCATCCCGATCCGCTACCTCGAAAACGGCATCACCGTGGTGCGCGCGCCAATGGCCGAGGTGACGTATTTCCACGTCGAGCTCGAACGCCACGACGTGCTGATCGCGGACGGCCTGGCCGCCGAAAGCTATCTCGACACCGGCAACCGCGCCGATTTCGAAGGTTCCGCCCGCGACCCCGCCTGCGTCCGCTCCGACGAGATCAAGGCCCGGCGCATCTGGGCCGCCCAGGCCTGCGCGCCGATCCAAACCGGCGGTCCCGTGGTCGCCGAGGCGCGGCGCATGCTCGATGCCCGCGCCGCCGCCCTGGGCTTCGCCGAGGCCATCGACCCCGAGCTGCACCTGGTTGCCGGCGAACAGGCGATCGCGCCCACACGCTTGGGCGACGGTTGGCAGTTCACCCTGCCCGCGCAGACCGCGGGCCTCCGCCTGGTGTCGCTGGCCCATGTGCCGGCGATGACTGCCTATCGCTCGCCCGACTGCCGCTGCCTGGGCGTGCCCGTGATCCGCATGCTCATCGACGGTCGGCCCGTGGCGCTCGACGCCCCGTTCCTGCGCACCGGCTGGCACGCGCCCGAGGATGGGCTGCGCTGGACCAACGGCATGGCCCACCTGCCGCCGCTGCGCACCTTCACCCTGTTGATGGCGCCCTTCACCCCGCGTGGAACGATGTGCGATCGCACCGACGATGCACAAGCCAGCGCGGCCTGATTCGTCATCCGGCGTCCAGGCCATGGTCGGGTTTCCAAAGGCCGTCGGCCTTTGGCGGGTCCAGGGCAGAGCCCTGGCCTTGGCTTTCCCTATCGGTCAATCGATAGAAGGATTGGTAAAACTCCGACAGGCTGCTAGAATGAACGGCGCGCGCGCAAGGCAGCAGCGAGGGTGCCGTCGTCCAGCACATCCAGCGCGCCGCCGATCGGCACGCCCTGGGCGACGCGGCTGACGGTGACGCCACTGGGCCGCAGCCGTTCGGTGAGCCAGTGGGTGGTGGTGGCGCCGTCGACGGTGGCGCCGAGGGCCAGGATCACCTCCGACACCCCGCCGGCGTCCACGCGCGCCAACAGGGCGGGCACGTTGAGGTCGTCCGGGCCAACCCCCGCCAGCGGCGACAGGGTGCCGCCGAGCACGTGATAGGTGCCGCGGTGGACATGGGCGCGTTCCAGTGCCCACAGGTCGCCGACGCCCTCGACCACGCAGATGATGCCGCGGTCACGCTGCGGGTCGGCGCAGATCTGGCAGGGGTCGGTGCTGTCGAGGTTGCCGCAGGTGGTGCAGGCGCGCACCGCGCGGGCGGCGTCCTGCATCGCCCGCGCGAGCGGCAGCAGGCGGGTTTGCGGTTCCTGCAACAGCCGCAGCGCGGTGCGGCGTGCGCTGCGTGGGCCCAGGCCGGGCAGCTTGGCCAGCAAGCCGATCAGCCGATCGATCTCCGGCCCGCCCATGCGCGGCCTAGAAAGGCAGCTTCATGCCGGGCGGCAGCGGCAGCCCGGCGGTCAGTTTCTGCATCTCCTCGGAACTGGCGGCCTCGGCGCGGCGCTTGGCGTCGGTGTGGGCGGCCAGGATCAGGTCCTGAAGCATCTCCACATCGCCGCCCTCGCCGACCAGCTTAGGATCGATGCGCACGGCGCGCATCTCGCCACGGCCATTCAGGGTGATCCGCACCATGCCGGCACCGGACGCGCCCTCAACCTCGGTGGCGGCCAGCTTGGCCTGCATCTCCTCCATCTTTTGTTGCATCTGCGAGGCCTGCTTGAGCATGCCGGCGAGGTTCTTCATGAGGGAGGCTCCCAGATATCGGAGGGGTCGTCATCAAGCCCGTACGGGGCATCGGCATCGAGCGAGGCGAATTCCAGCGCCTCGGCCGTCGGGGCGTCCGCGAGTAGCGGGGCTTCGGCGAGCAAGCTGGCCGGCTCGGCCAGAAGCCCATAGGCATCGGCATGGCCGTCATGCACCGCCTCGATACGCGCGCCGGGGAAGGCGGCCATGATTGCCAGAACCAGCGGATGGGCGGCGGCGGTGCTGCGGCGCGCGGTATCGGCGGCCACGCCCTGTTCGGCCAGGGTCGGCTCGCCCGGTGCGGCCGACAGCGCGATGGTCCAGCGCGCGCCGGTGGCCTCCTGCAGCACGGCGCCGAGGCGGGCGGCGAGGTCGCGCGGGGCGTCGGGCTGCGGGCGCAGCTCGATCACCCCGCCTTCGGCCGCCGGCGCGAAGCGAACCAGGTGCACGGAATGCACCAGCTGGGCGTGCAGCATCGGCTGGCGCTGTTCGGCGACCAGGGCGGCAACCTCGCGGAAGCTCGACAGGCGCGGGGCGCCGGCGGGGGCGGCCATTTGTGCCGCGGCGCCGTTGGCCACCGCGCGCACGCCCCCACCGCCACCGCCGCTGCCACCGCTGGAGGGTGCCGGCGTTGCGCACCTCCAACGACCTGCCGGAAGCCGAGCGCACGCGCGGCGTGGCGCTGGCCGAGGCGCTGAGCATCCCGGTGCTCGGCCGCGCCTGGCAGATGCTGCTCAAGGGCATCGCGGAAGTGGAAACCGCGCCGGATCGCAAGGCCGCGGCCGAGATGGTGCTGATCCGGCTGTGCCATGTCGCCGACCTGCCGCCGCCCGGCGAGCTGGTGCGCCGGCTGACGGAAGCGGGCGAGCCGCGTGCGCCGGTGGCCTCGGGCAGCGGTGGTGGTGGGGGTGGTGGCGTGCG
>JBBQOT010000112.1:0-7695 GCA_038331165.1 Acetobacterales bacterium | reverse complement strand
AACCTGCTGGGCACCGACAGCAACGGGCGCGACATCCTCAGCCGGCTGATCTACGGCGCGCGCAACACGCTGATGCTCGGCCTGGTTGGCGTGGTGTTTGGCGGCTTCTTCGGCGGGGTGCTCGGCATTGTTGCCGCGTTCTACAAGCGGCTCGACGGCTGGATCATGCGCCTGGTCGATGTGATGCTTGCCTTCCCGGCCATCCTGATCGGCCTGGCGGTCGCCGCGATCGCCGGCGCCGGTATCACCGCCGTGGTGATCGCCCTGGTGGTGGCAACCGTGCCCGACGTGGCCCGCGTTGCCCGCGGGGCGGCGATCGGGGTGATGGAACAGGAGTTCATCGAGGCCGGGCGCGCGCTGGGCGTGTCGGACTTCACCCTGATCTGGCGCTACCTGACGCTGAATTGCATCTCCACCATCTTCGTGTTCCTGACCCTGCGCTTCGGCCAGATCATCCTGATCGGCTCGGCGCTGTCGTTCCTGGGCATGGGGGCGCAGCCGCCGACCGCGGAGCTGGGCATGATGGCGGCCCAGGGGCGCGACTTCCTGTTCATGGCGCCGCACATCGCCACCGTGCCGTCGATGGCGATCTTCGCGATCGTGCTGTGCGCCAACCTGCTCGGCGATGCGGTCCGCGACGTGCTCGACCCGCGGCTGCAGCAGTAACCCCGCGACCCCGACGGAGACGAACGATGTTGTTGCGCCAAATTCTGACGACCACGCTCGCCGCAGCACTGGCTGCGGTATTGGCCTTTCCGGCGGCGGCCCAGACCCTGACGGTGATCCGCGGCATCGACGCACCGAACTATGACGGGGTTCGCACAACCTCGGGTGCGACCGGCGAGGTGCTGTTCATGACCGGCGATACGCTGGTGGCGCTCGACTACGACCTCAAGACAATCCGCCCATCATTGGCGACATCGTGGGAGGTGAGTGCCGACGGAACGACCTACACCTTCAAGCTGCGCGACGATGTCACCTTCTGTTCGGGCAAGAAGTTCACCGCCGCCGACGTGGTCTATACGTTCGAGCGCGTGCTGGACAAGGCGACTCGCGCGCCTTTCATCTGGCGCATGGGCCCGGCGATATCGGTGGTGGCCAAGGACGCCACCACGGTTGAATACAAGATGAGTGCGCCGTTCAGCGAGCTATTGCTGAACTTGACCAATTTCCATGCCACGATCGTCAATCGCGACAATGTCGAGGCGCTAGACAAGGATTTCGGCATCAAGGGTGTCGACGGCACCGGTCCCTACTGCTTCCAATCATGGGAGCCGCGCAATCAGGTGGTGGCCACGCGGCACGAAGCCTATCGCTGGGGCCCGCCGATCTACCAGAATCGCGGACCGGCGAAGTATCAGCGCGTCGTCTGGAAAATCGTGCCCGAGGAGGCCGCGCGGCTGGCCACGATGGCCTCGAACCAGGGCGATCTCACCGCGGTGATGCCCGACCAGTACCTGCCGCAGATTGGCAAGATGCCAAATCTCGCGATCTATGAACCGACCGCCAACCTCAACCTGTTCTACCTTGGCTTCAAGACGAGCCGGCCCAACGTGTCCGACGTGAGGGTGCGCACGGCCCTCAGCATGGCCGTCAACCGCAAGCAATTGGTGGACGCGATTTGGTTCGGCAATGGCGAAGTGGCCAGCACCTATGTCCATCCGAAGGCGCAGGATTTCGACCCCGCCACGCCGACCCATCTCGGCCGCTACGATACCGCCGAAGCCGGCCGCCTGCTCGACGAAGCGGGTTGGAGGATGGGCACTGACGGGTTGCGCTACAAGGACGGCAAGCCGCTGACACTGCTGCTGTATGGTTTTGTCGCCGGGCGTTCGCCCAAGGTCGCCGAGGCGGTGCAGGGCTTCTGGCGCAAGATCGGCGTGGATCTGCAATTGCAGATGTGGGACGGCACCATCGTCTTCTCCAAGTTGGCGCAGCAGGACTACGATATCTGGTCGATCAGCTTCCCCTATTCCAGCGCCGGCGACGCACTGCGGCTGTACTTCCATTCAACCAACATGCCAGCACCGAACCGGATGAACTGGAACGACCGGGCCACCGACGCAGCGCTCGACCGCGGCACCACGGCGCTGGATGACGCAACGCGCATCGCCGCCTTCGCCGAGGTGCAGCAGATCGTGCACCGCAATGCGCTGTGGGTGCCGCTGGTGCACCAGGGGCTGCCACTTGTCGCCAACAAGCGGGTGAAGAATGTGCGCGCCCACCACGTTTATGGCTCGCTGATCTACAAGGGTCTCGACCTTTCGCCATGAGGTCACCGGCTCCGGCACCAAGCCGGTTTCATCAAGAGTGCGACAGGGAGGCGATGAGAATGAAGGTATGCTCTGGCATGTTGGCCGCGGTGGCCGCTGCCGCGATGCTGGTGATCGCCCCCGCCGCGTCCCAGACGCTGAACGTGATGCGTGCCGGCGACGCGCCGACCTTCGATGCCCACCGCACCACCTGGTCGCCGGCGGGCGACATCGTCAACATGACGCAGGACACGTTGGTGGCGCTGGACTGGGACGGCAAGACGCCGATACCCTATTTGGCCAAGTCGTGGGAGATCAGCCCCGACGGTCGCACCTATACCTTCAAGCTGCGCGACGACGTGACCTTCTGTTCGGGCAAGAAATTCACTGCCGAGGATGTCGCCTACAGCATCACCCGGCTGCGGAATCCCGATACCCGGGGGCCGTTCGCCTGGCGCGCCGGCGAAGTGAAGTCGGTGCGGGCGATTGACCCGACCACGGTGGCCTACGAACTGTCCGAGCCGTTCTCCGATCTGCTGCTGCAGTTGACCATGTTCACCAACGTGATGATGAACCGCGAAAGCGTTGAGGAACTGGGCAAGGATTATGGCGTGCGCGGCCTGGACGGCACGGGGCCGTGGTGCTTTGCCAACTGGCAGCCACGCACCGAAATCAACCTGCGCCGCCACCATGCATATAAATGGGGCCCGGCGATGTTCAAGAACCCCGGGCCGGTGAAGTTCGAGCGGATGCAGATCAAGATCATCCCGGAGGAATCCAGCCGGGTGGCGGCGATGATGTCGGGGCGGTTCGACTTTACCGGCGGCTTCCCCTCCGCCTTCATCCCGCAGGCCAAGGCCAGCCCGAACCTGATGGTGACCAGGGCTGAGCCGAACTTCCAGCTGCTGTACTATGGTTTCAAGGTTACCCGCCCGCTGGTGGCCGACGCGCGGGTGCGCGAGGCGATGAACATCGCGATCAACCGCGCCCAGATCGCCAAGGGCACCCTGCTCGGCAACGCCGACCCGGCCTATAGCTTCGTCGATCCGGCGGCGCTGGACTACAACCCCGCCACCGCTACCATCATCAAGGAAGACGTGGCCCGGGCCAAGCAACTGCTCGACGAAGCCGGCTGGAAGCCGGGCAGCGACGGCATCCGCGAAAAGGACGGGGTGAAGCTGGCGCCGAAGGTCTATGTCAGCGCCGCCGCCAACTCGGCGAAGGTGGCCGAGGCGATCCAGGGCTATCTGCGTGTGATCGGCGTGGATTGGCGGATCCAGGCATGGGACGCCACCATCGCGCCGCTCAAGATGGCCGAACAGGACTACGAGATCTGGTCCGTGACGGTGCCGTACCTCACCGCCGGCGACCTGATGAGCCTGTATTTCGACAGCCGCAACATCCCCACGCCCAACCGGATGAACTGGAAGGACGAGAAGACCGACCAGTGGTTAGCAGCCGGCAAGTCGGCGCTGACGCCGGCGGCGCGGACGCTCAATTTCGGCCTGGTGCAGGAGCGGGTGGCGCGCGAGCACCTGTGGATCCCGGTGCTGAACATCGACATGTACATGGTGACCAACAAGCGGCTGAAGGGCGCGCGTGCGCACACGCTGTACCAGAACGTCTTCTACAAGGGCCTTGACCTCAGCTTCTGATCCCAAGGAGGGGAACGACGATGTCGCGCTTTTCGACACGCCTGCTGCCAACCTTCGCCGCCGCCGCTTGCCTCGCTTTTGCGGGAACGGCGCAGGCGCAGACATTACGCCTGATGAATTCGATCGATGCGCCCCATTTCGACGCGCAACGAACCACCTGGGGCCCCGCCGGCAACATCAGTAACAGTACCCAGAGCGGGCTGGTGGCGCTGGATTGGGACGGCAAGACACCCATTCCCTATCTCGCGAAGTCATGGGAGATCAGCCCGGACGGTCGCACCTATACCTTCAAGCTGCGCGACGACGTGACCTTCTGCTCGGGCAAGAAGTTCACCGCCGAGGATGTGGTCTACACCTTCACCCGGCTGAAGAGCCCCGAGGTGAAGGCGCCATTCGGCTGGCGGGCCGGCGAGATCAAGGAGCTGCGCGCGATCGACGCCCACACCGTTGCCTATGAGATGACCGACCCGTTCTCCGACCTGCTGCTGCAGCTCACGATGTTCACCACCAACATCATCAATCGCGACACGGTCGAGGCGCTGGGCAAGGATTACGGCGTTGCCGGAACCGACGGCACCGGGCCGTGGTGCTTCGTGTCGTGGCAACCGCGCACCGAGACGGTACTGCGCCGCAACGATGCCTATCGCTGGGGCCCCAAGATGTTCGCCAACCCCGGCCCGGTGAAGTTCGAGCGGCTGTCGCTGCGCATCATCCCCGAGGAATCGAGCCGGGTGGCGGCCATGCTGGGCGGGCAGTTCGATTTCACCTCCACCTTCCCGTCGGCCTTCATTCCGCAGGCGAAGGCGATGCCGTCGCTGAATGTGCAGAAGGTCGATGCCACCTTCCAGCTGCTCTACTTCGGCTACAAGGCGAACCGGCCCATGGTGGCCGATGCGCGGGTGCGCGAGGCGATGAACATCGCCATCAACCGCGCCGAGATTGTCAAGGGCGTGCTGCTCGGCAATGCCGAGGCGGCGTTCACCTATGCCGACGATGTAGCACTGGATTACAACCCCAAGACCGAAGGCATCATCCGCGAGGATATGGAGCGCGCGCGGCGCCTGCTCGACGAGGCCGGCTGGAAGATGGGCAGCGACGGTATTCGTGAGAAGGACGGCGTGAAGCTGGCCCCCAAGGTCTATGTCACGGCGGGCGGCAACTCAGTGAAAGTGGGCGAGGCGATCCAGGGCTTCCTGCGCCGCATCGGCGTGGACTGGAAGCTGCAGGCGTGGGATTCCACCATTGCGCCGATCAAGATGGCCGAACAGGACTACGAGCTCTGGTCGGTCACCGTGCCCTATCTGTCGGCCGGCGATATCATGAGCCTGTATTTCGACAGCCGTAACATCCCCACGCCCAACCGGATGAACTGGAAGGACGAGGAGACCGACCGCTGGCTGGGCCTGGCCAAGGCCGCACTCAACCCGCAGGACAAGGCGCTGAACTTCGGCCTGGTGCAGGAGAAGGTGACGCGCGAACACCTGTGGATGCCGGTGGCCAACATCAACCTGTATGTGGTCAGCAACAAGCGCATCAAGAACGTGCGCGGCCACCCGCTCTACGCCATCGGCTTCTTCAAGGGGCTCGACTTCACGCCCTGACGCCACGCCTTACCCACGCCTCGCTGATCCCCGACAGGAACGACGCATGTCCGACGTGCTTCTCGAAGTCCGCAATCTGCGGACGCATTTTGACACCGATCGCGGGCTGTTCCGCGCGGTGGACGGCATCAGCTTCGACGTACGGCGCGGCCGTACCGTCGGGCTGGTGGGCGAATCCGGCTGCGGCAAGTCGGTGACCTCGCTGTCGATCATGGGGTTGGTGCCCAGCCCGCCGGGGCGCGTCGCGGCCGACGCGCTGCGCTTCGCCGGGCGCGACCTGCTGACGATGTCGGCCGACGAGCGGAGAAAGCTGCGCGGTGGCAAGATGTCGATGATCTTCCAGGAGCCGATGACCTCGCTGAACCCGGTGCGCACCATCGGCCACCAGATCATCGAGGCGGTGCGCGCGCATACCGACCTGTCGATGGCGGCCGCGCGCGACCGGGCGATCGAGGTGCTGGAGCTGGTGCGCATTCCCTCGCCGGCCAGCCGGGTGGACGAGTATCCGCACCGGCTGTCGGGCGGCATGCGCCAGCGGGTGATGATCGCCATGGCGCTGGCCTGCGACCCCGAGCTGCTGATCGCCGACGAGCCGACCACGGCGCTGGACGTGACCATCCAGGCGCAAATCCTCGACCTGCTGCACGGGTTGCAGGCGCGCTTGGGCATGGCGATCCTGATCATCACCCACGACCTTGGCGTGATCGCCGAGGTGGCCGACGAGGTGATCGTGATGTACGCCGGCAAGATCGTGGAAAGTGCGCCGGTGGCGCAGCTGTTCGCCGACCCGCAGCACCCCTATACGATCGGGCTGCTCGGCTCGATCCCGCGGCTGGGCGAATACCGCGAGCGGCTGGCCACCATCGAGGGCACCGTGCCAAGCCCGGCCAACCAGCCGAAAGGCTGCCGCTTCTCGCCGCGCTGCCCGTTTGCCGATGCGCGCTGTGTGGCCGAGCCGCCCGAACTGCGCACGCTGGGCTCGGGCCACCAGGTCGCCTGCTGGAAAGCCCCGGTCGAAGCCTTCGCTGGAGTGGTGGCATGAACGATTTGGCGCCCACGACCCAGCCGGTGCTGGAAGTTGACCGGCTGGTGAAGCACTTCCCGGTGCGCCGTGGCGTGATCCTGTCGCGCGTGGTCGGCCAGGTGCAGGCGGTGGACGACGTCAGCTTCGACGTGGCGCGCGGCGAAACGCTGGCGCTGGTCGGCGAATCCGGCTGCGGCAAATCCACCACCGGCCGGCTCATCCTGCGGCTGCTCGACCCCACCTCGGGCTCGATCCGGTTCCGCGGGCAGGAGATCGCAGACCTCGACAAACAGGCGATGCGCCGGCTGCGCAAGCATTTGCAGATCATCTTCCAAGACCCGTATGCCTCGCTCAACCCGCGCATGACGGTGGGCCAGATGCTGGCCGAGCCGCTGCGGCTGCACGACCTGGTCGATAGCGAGGCGGCCAGCGAGGCGCGGGTGCGGGAATTGCTTCAGGTAGTGGGCCTGCTGCCGGAACACGCGCGGCGCTATCCGCATCAGTTCTCGGGCGGGCAGCGCCAGCGGCTGGGCATCGCCCGCGCGCTGGCGGTCAGCCCCGACCTGATCGTGTGCGACGAACCGGTCTCCGCCCTGGACGTGTCGATCCAGGCGCAGGTGGTGAACCTGTTGCAGAACCTGCAACAGCGCTTTGGCATGAGCTACCTGTTCATCGCCCACGACCTGGCGGTGGTGAAGCACATCGCCGACCGGGTGGCGGTGATGTACCTGGGCAAGCTGGTCGAGATCGCCGAGAAGCGCACGCTGTTCGCCATGCCGCGCCATCCCTATACCCAGGCGCTGCTGTCGGCGATCCCCAAGCCCGACCCGGCGATGGCGCGCAGCCGCATCCTGCTGCCGGGCGACGTGCCCAGCCCGCTTCGCCCGCCCGAGGGCTGCCGGTTCCACACGCGCTGCCCGCACGCCCAGCCGCGCTGCAGCCAGGAGGTGCCGGCGCTGCGCCCAGCCGGCGACGGGCACCGGGTGGCGTGCCACTTCTTCGAACAGATCCCGGTGCCCGGCGAACTGATCGGGGCAACCGGCAATGGCATCACCGGCAAGTTCGCCGAGCGACTGGCATTGTTCGAGGCGGCAAAGCAGCACCGGATGGAGCCCGCCTGATACCGAGCGCCGTGAAGGATAGCTCTTCGGAAGTAAAGGGCC
>JBBQOT010000111.1:0-7707 GCA_038331165.1 Acetobacterales bacterium | reverse complement strand
GTGGATGATCGCCCCCGGGATTTACTTTTTTGCCCCTGGGCGGGAAATCGGGCATAGGGCGGGCTGCTTGCTCTGCGGGACAGACCAATGATCTCCATATTTCGCGCCTTCCTCAGCACCTGGGCGGCCAAGGTGTTCTTCCTGTTGCTGATCGGCGTGTTCGTGTTGTGGGGTGTGGGCGACGTGTTCACCAACCGCAGCACCGATACGGCGGTGGCGACGGTCGGCAGCCGGCGCATCGAGCTGGACGAGGTGGGCGAGGCCTATCGCCGGCAATTGTCGCAGGTGACCCGAATGCTGGGCGGCACCGTGGAGCCGACGGCGGACATGAAGCGCGGGGTTGCGGCGCAGGCGCTGGAGCGGCTGATCACCCAGGTGGCGGTGACGGTGGCGGTGGCGGAGATGGGCCTGGTGGTGCCCGATGCGGCGCTGCGCGAGGCGGTGTGGGACACCCAGGCGTTTGCCGGGCCGGACGGGCGGTTCAACCGCCGGCAGTTCGAGGACGTGCTGCGCAACAACGGCATGGCGGAGCCGCGGTTCCTGGACCTGATGCGCATCGATATTGCCCAGCGCCAGCTGATGACCGCCGCGCGGGCCGGGGCGGCAAGCCCGGAGATCATGAACCGGCTGGTCTATGCCTTCCAGCAGGAGAAGCGCATCGCCGAGATGGCCGAGCTGCGGCTGGACGCGGTGGCGCGGCCGGCGGCGCCGGAGCGGGCGGTGCTGGAGCGCTGGTACGCCAACAACATCGCCCGCTTCTCGACCCCGGAATATCGCCGCATCAAGGCGGTGGTGCTGGCGCCCGAGCGGCTGGCCGGCGATGTCGTGGCCGACGAGGCGGCGCTGCGCGCGGCCTATCAGGCGCGGACGGCGGAGTTTGTCCAGCCGGAGAAGCGCAGCGTGCAGGTGCTGTTGAGCCAGGACGAGGCGCAGTCCCGCGCGCTGGCCGAACGATGGGCCGGCGGTGCGGATTGGGCGGCGATGCAGGAGGCGGCGAAGGCCGTGGGGGCCGCACCGGTCGAGCTGAACGACGCGCTGCGCGGCGAAATCCCCGCCGCGGAGCTGGCCGAGGCGGTGTTCGCCGCGGCACCCGAGGCGGTGGCGGGGCCGGTACGCAGCGCGCTGGGCTGGCACGTGATGCGGGTGACCAAGGTGGTGCCGGGCAGCGCGCGCAGCTTCGACGAGGTCAAACCGCTGCTGGTCGCCCAGGTGCAGGCTGACCGCGCCGCCGACGTGTTGTACGAGCACGCCAACAAGGTGGACGACCTGCTGGCCGGCGGCTTGCCGCTGGACGAACTGCCAGGTGATCTCGGCCTGTCGGCGCTCACCGGCACGCTGGATGCGCGCGGATTGACGGCCGAGGGCGTGGCGGCCCCCATCCCGGGCGGCGACGGGCTGCGCACGGCATTGGTGGCGGCGGCGTTCCAGGCGGTGAAGGGCGAGCCGCCGCGGCTGATCGAGGCGCCGCGCAAGCCCGGTGTGCTGTCCGGGTTCTACGCGTTCGTCGTCGAGGATATCGCGCCACCTGCGCCGCGCCCGTTCGACACGGTGGCTGAGGCGGTGCTGGAGGACTGGATGCAGGCCGATATCCGTCGCACCCAGGAGGCGGCGGCAGCGAAGATGCTGGAGGCGATCAAGGGCGGGCAGAGCCTGGCCGATGCGGCGCTGATCGCCGATGTGCCGACCAGGCGCCTGCCGGAGGTCAGCCGCGGTGCGCGGCCGGCCGACGAGGTTCCGCTGCAGCTGGTCAATCCGTTGTTCGAGCTGAAGCCGGGCGAGGCGACGATGGTGGAAACGGCGGACGGCTTTGTGGTCGCCGTGCTGGCTGAGATCCAGCCGGCCCAGCCGGATGCCGACCCGATCGGCTATGGCCAGGTGCGCGATGCGCTGGGCCAGGCAATCGGCGACGACGTGCAGGCGGTGCTGATCGCCGGGCTGCGGGCGCGGGCGCGGCCGCAGGTGAACAAGACCATGGTCGACCGGATCGTGCAGCCGGATTAGGCTGCGAGCCGCACTACCCCACGCCTTCGGAGAGCTTCGATGAACGCCTCGCCCCCGCCCGGCTTTGCCGAGTTCCGCGCCGACTACGAGCAGGGTCGCGGCCGGCTGCTGTGGTCGCGCGGGGTTGCCGACCTGGAAACCCCGGTGGCCGCGTTTCTGAAGCTGGCGCATGGCAAGCCGAACACGTTCCTGCTGGAGTCGGTCGAGGGCGGGGCGTCGCGCGGGCGCTATACCATCATCGGGCTCGATCCCGACCTGGTGTGGCGCTGCCGGGCGGGGAAGGCCGAGCTGAATCGCGATGCGCGGGCCGCGCCGTATGCCTTCGTGGCCGATGCGCGCCCGCCGCTGGACAGCCTGCGCGCGCTGATCGCCGAAAGCCGGATGGCGGTGCCCGAGGGGCTGCCACCGATGTGCGGCGGGCTGATCGGCTATCTCGGCTACGACATGGTGCGGCTGATGGAGAAGCTGCCGGACAAGAACCGCGACGACCTGGGCATTCCGGAGGCGATCATGGCGCGGCCGTCGTTGTTCGCCATTTTCGACAACGTCAACGACACGCTGACCCTGGCCGCCCCGGTGTATCCGCGCGAGCGGGTGAGCGCGCAGCAGGCGTGGGAGGCAGCGCAGGCGCGGCTGGCCGAGGCCGAGGCGGCGCTGGAGCGACCGTTGCCGCACGGCGCCCCGCCGGTGGCGCTGCCGCCGATCGCCACGCCGGATTCGACGTTCTCTCGCGCCGATTTCCTGGCGGCGGTGGAGACCTGCAAGGAATACATCCGCGCGGGCGACGCGTTCCAGATTGTCGCCAGCCAGCGGTTTTCCGCACCTTTCGCGCTGCCGCCGCTGTCGTTGTATCGCGCGCTGCGGCGCATCAACCCGGCGCCTTTTCTGTTTTTCCTCGATTTCGGCGGGTTTGCGATTGTCGGCTCGTCGCCCGAGATCCTGGTGCGGCTGCGCGACGGCATGGTGACCATCCGCCCGCTGGCCGGCACGCGGCGCAGGGGTGAGACCAACGAGGAGGATCAGCGGCTGGAAGCCGAGCTGCTGGCCGACCCGAAGGAGCGAGCCGAGCACCTGATGCTGCTGGATCTCGGGCGCAACGACGTGGGCCGGGTGGCGGCGCTGGGCACGGTGAAGGTGACCGAGAGCTTCACCATCGAGCGGTTCAGCCACGTGATGCACATCTCTTCCGAGGTGCAGGGCAAGCTGGCGCCGGGGCTGGAGGCGCTGGACGCGCTGGTCGGCGGCTTCCCGGCCGGCACGCTGTCGGGTGCGCCGAAGGTGCGGGCGATGGAGATCATCGAGGAACTGGAGCCGGTGCGCCGCGGCATCTATGCCGGCTGTATCGGCTATTTCGCGCCCGACGGCTCGATGGATACCTGCATCGGGCTGCGCACCGCGGTGGTCAAGGACGGCACGATGTATGTCCAGGCCGGCGCCGGGGTGGTGGCGGATTCGGTTCCCGAGGCGGAATACGAGGAGTGCCACCAGAAGGCCCGCGCGCTGTTCCGCGCGGCCGAGGAGGCGGTGCGCTTCGCCGCCGGCAAGGGGCCCAACGCCGGACCGCGCTGAAGCGGGGTATCCTGGGGCAGGCCCTTCGAACTGGATCATGAGATCCGAGCGCGTTGAGAAATGGTCCGCCGTAGGCAAGGCCAGGGCTTCGCCCCATAGCCACTAAGATAAGGGAGGCTGGGCTCTGCCCAGACCCGCCAGGGGCCAAGCCCCTGGACCTTATTCTGTAAAAAAACTAAAAATTCCAATAGGTTGATAATCTGGGGATGGCAAGAGTTTCATGGCTGCGCTAGCAACCCCGAATCAATGCGCTGGTTCGACTTGAGGCAGCTTGCACGACCACTAAAGGTAATGGGATGAAAGGGTCTCTGACCCTTTGCGGGTCCCGTGGCGCGGCTTCGCGCCGCGATGGCAGAGCCCTCGCCTTCCTTATTCTTAGTGCCTATGGGGCTTCGCCCTGGACCCACCAGGTCCGGAGCGCGCCTTCGCGCGATGGGCCAAGCCCTCGACCTTAAATATATGATATTGAAATATTTTCGAATGACCGTCGGCGTTTGGGCTTTCAAATTTGTTGAAATTTGAGGTCCAGGGGCTCGGCCCCTGGTGGGTCCAGGGCAAAGCCCTGGCCTTGCCGTATCTTCACGTGTCAGCGTCTGACTCACCCGTGCGCGCGCGATGTTGGGATCTGAATTTCGTGCGAGGGGGTTTCGTGCAGTCGCCGCGATGTGCGATGGGTACGTATTGCAGTGGATGAATTCATTCCGGGGTGATGCACGTGTCGGACGCCGCGGCCGCGCCAACCTCTCAGCCGGGTTCCCAGGGCGGGGCCGTGGGGGCATCGTCCCGCCCCCCGCCGGTGGCACCCGGCGGGAGCATCGGTGAGGCGCCGCGCCGGCGTGGGCCGGTTCGCGCCACCTATGCCTATGCTCTTCTGGTCGCTGTGGCGATCTGCCTTACCTGGGGCAGCGTGTATGTTCATTTGCTGCGCGAGTACCGCCAGACCAGCTTCGATGCCATCCAGAAGGCGCGCAACACCGCCTATGGCTTCGCCGAAAACCTGGAGCGCAATTTCGAGGCGATCGACCAGAGCCTGTTGTTCCTGCGCGAAAGCTATCTGCGCGAGCCCGCCGCATTCGATCTTGTGGCGCTGAGCCGCGGCCCGGTGCTGGGCCGCCGCCAGGTGCAGGTGGCATTGGTCGACCGCGACGCCATGGTGCTTGCCAGCAGCCTGGGCGCGTCGGCCGGGCGGGTGGAGTTGGCCGAGAGCGAGTTGGCGTGGTTGCGTGCCGCCGGCGAGGACCGGCTGTTGCTGGGGCCGCCGCTGCGCAGCCGTGCCACCGGGCGCTGGTCGATAAACGTGCTGCGCCGCGTGACGGCGCCGGACGGCGCGCGGCTGGGCGCCATGGTGGCCACCCTGGCCGCCGAGGAACTGGTGCGCTTCGCCGAGGCACTGGACGTAGGCGAGGCGGTGATGTTGGTGGTCGGCGGCGACGGCGTGGTGCGCGCGCGCATGCCGCCGCTGCCCGGCGCCATCGGCCAAGCCTATACCGGTAGCGAGGCGGTGGCGATTACCGCCGGAACCGAGACCCAGGGCGCCTTCCGCGGCGCCGGCGGCATCGACGAGACCGACCGCATTGGCAGTTGGCGGCGGCTGCGCGGCTATCCGCTGGCGGTAATGATTGGCATCGAGAGTACCGACGTCTTTGCCAGCTTCCGCCGCCACCGGCTGCAATTCATCGGCGCCGGGCTGCTGATGACCCTGGGCGTTGCCGGCGTGGGCGCTCTGGTGCAGCGCCAACATCAGCGGTTGCTGGGCTCGCAGCAGGCGCTGACGGCAACGCTGCAGAACATCACCCAGGGCATCATGATGGTCGATGCCGAGGGCGAGGTGCCGGTGATGAACCAGCGCGCCATCGCCCTGCTCGACCTGCCGCCCGAGCTGGTGCAGATGAACCCGTCGTTTCGCGACATTGTGCAGTGGCAGGTCGATAACGGCGAATTCGGCCAGCCCGGCCGGGTTGACCCCGCCGTACTGCGATTTCTCGATACCGGCGACATGGCGTCGCAGAACGCCAATTTCGAGCGGACCCGGCCGAACGGCGTGGTGCTGGAGCTTCGTACCGAGCGGCTGCCGGATGGTGGGGCGGTGCGCACCTTCACCGATATCACCGAGCGCCGCCGCACCGAACGCGCACTGGCCGCGGCGCGCGATGCGGCCGAGGCGGCTGGGCGGGCCCGCAGTGAGTTCCTGGCGGTGATGAGCCACGAGATCCGGACGCCGCTGAACGGCATCATCGGCGTGGCCGGCCTGTTGCAGGACATGCCGCTAGGCGCCACCGAGAAGCACTATGTCCGCATCATCCTCGATTCCGGCCAGCATCTGCTGCAACTGATCAACGACATCCTCGATTTCTCGCGGCTGGATGCCGGGCGGCTGGATCTGGAGGAACAGGCGTTCGACGTGCGCGAGGTGCTGCGCGATTCGATCGAGCTGCTGAGCGCCGAGGCCAGCGCCAAGGGGCTGACGCTGGGGCTGGACGTGGCCGACGAGGTGCCGGCGCGCGCGGTGGGCGATGCGCACCGGCTGCGGCAGGTGCTGCTCAACCTGATCGGCAACGGCATCAAGTTCACCGCCGAGGGCACGGTTCGCGTGGGCGTGCGGCTGGTGCGCGGCGAAGGGGCGGCGGTGCGGCTGGGGTTTTCCGTGATCGACACCGGCATCGGCATCGCGCCGGAGGCTCTGGGGAAACTGTTCACCGAGTTCACCCAGGTCGACAGCTCGATCTCGCGCCGGTTCGGCGGCAGCGGGCTTGGTCTGGCGATCTGCCGGCGCTTGGTCGAGCGCATGGGCGGCACGATCAGCGTGGAAAGCGTGCCGGGCGCCGGCAGCACCTTTCAATTCGACGTGCTGCTGACGCTGCCGCGCGGCGATGTGATGCGCCTGATGCAACCGGACGATACGGCCGCCACGACGCCGCGCCGTGTGCTGATCGCCGAGGACAACGCGACCAACCGGCTGGTGGCCACCCGCATGCTGGAACGCATGGGCCATCGGGTCGAGGCAGTGGAGAACGGGCGCGAGGCGGTGGCGGCGGTGCAGCGTGGCGGCTTCGACCTGGTGCTGATGGACGTGATGATGCCGGAGATGGACGGGCTGGCCGCGACCGAGGCGATCCGCGCCTTGTCGGGTTCGGTCGGGCAGATTCCGATCATCGGGCTGACCGCCAATGCCATGGTGGCCGACCAGGAACGCTGCCTGGCCGCCGGGATGACGCATTTCGAAACCAAGCCGATCAGCGCGGCCCGGCTGGGGGCGGCGATCGCCCGGGTGCTAGAGACCGCCGCCGCATCGCCGGCGTACGACCGGGCGCCGGTGCCGGCGTCGCATTCCGCCCTCGAAGCCGTGGCACCGC
Source organism: Acetobacterales bacterium (assembly GCA_038331165.1). Lineage (GTDB taxonomy): Bacteria > Pseudomonadota > Alphaproteobacteria > Acetobacterales > Acetobacteraceae > CAMDGX01. The sequence continues at coordinate 784 of JBBQOT010000111.1, read as the reverse complement.
GGCGCGAGCCGGCGCGATCGGTGCCGAGCTTCGATGCCGCGTGCCTTACCGCGCTGGTGGGCGCGATCGGTGCCGATCCGGTGGCCGATGTGCTGCGCCAGTTCATGGCCGACGGGATGCGCCAGCTGGAGGACATGCGCGACCTGGCCGGCAGCGGGCGGATGGACCTGTTGGGGCATCAGGCGCGGCTGGTGGCCCGCGGCGCTGGCACGGTGGGGCTTGGGCAGCTCGGCTTGGCCGCCACGGCAATCCAGGAGGATATCGCCGCCGGTCGCTACGACGGCATGCGCGAGCGGGTGAATGCGCTGGAGCCACTGGTGCTGGCAGGGCTCGACTCGCTGCGGCGCTGGCAGATGCCGGGGTAAACCGGCGCTGGACGGGGGTTGAACCGCGGGCCGGAAGGCTCGATACCGCTGCGAACAACGGGAGGGATGCGATGCGCCAGCTGATCGCCGGGAATTGGAAGATGAACGGCTCGCTCGCCATGGCGACCGGGCTGGCGAACGCATTGCGGGCCGCGACCACTGACGGGACGCTGGCCGGCGGGGCGTTGGCCTGCGACCTGCTGGTGTGCCCGCCAGCCAACCTGGTGGCCGTTGCCGCGCAGGCCCTGCTGGGCAGTGCCGTGGCGGTGGGCGGGCAGGATTGCCATGCCAAGGCCTCGGGTGCCCATACCGGCGATATCGCGGCCGCCATGCTGCGCGATTGCGGCGCCACCCATGTGATCGTCGGCCATTCCGAACGTCGCGCCGACCATGGCGAAACCGACGAATTGGTCCGGCAC
>JBBQOT010000110.1:0-7729 GCA_038331165.1 Acetobacterales bacterium | reverse complement strand
GAGGTGCCACAGCGCGCCGACGATTGCCCGGCGCTGGCCCCCGCGGCCCTGGCGCTGGCCAAGCTCGCCCGGTTGCTGCCCGCTGTACTCGCCGCCCCGGCGCGGACGGATGCGCGGGCGCTGGCCGATCGCGCCGGCCTGGTTGCCGTGACCGCCGAGGCCGTGCTGGCCCATCCCGTCGAATCCGCCCTTGCCCTGCGCCGCGTCGCCGCGGTGGCGGTGCCGCTCGACGGCGCGCCCGACGCCCGTATCGTCGCCTTTCGCGCGCCGGATGCAGGGATCGAGCACATGGCGATCCTGGTCGGCCGGCCGGAAATGGCGGCCGCGCGCGGCGAGGCGCCGCTGGTTCGGGTGCATTCGGAATGCTTCACCGGCGACCTGCTGGGCAGCCTGCGCTGCGATTGTGGCCCGCAATTGCGCGGCGCCATCGCCCGCATGGCCGCCGAGGGCAGCGGCGTGCTGCTCTACCTGGCGCAGGAGGGGCGCGGCATCGGCCTGATGAACAAGCTGCGTGCCTATTCCCTGCAGGACCGCGGCCTCGATACGCTGGACGCCAATCGCGCCTTGGGCTGGGGAGCCGACGAGCGCAACTTCCTGGTCGCTGCCACCATGTTGCACGAATTGGGCATCGACGCGGTGCGGCTGCTGACCAACAACCCCGAGAAGGTCGCCGCCCTGCGCGCCTGCGGCCTGCGCTCGGTGGAACGCGAGGCGCACGAGATCGCGCCGAACGGGGTCAATGACCACTACCTGCAAACCAAGGCGCGCCGCTTTGGCCACCTGCTCGACCTGCCGGCCCGGTGACGTCGCCCCCCGGCGAAGCCACCGTGCGCGCCGATGGGCGCCTGGTGTTCCAGGGCCGCATCTTCCGCTGTGCGCTCGGCCGCGCCGGCGTGGTCGAGGCCGGTCGCAAGCATGAGGGCGATGGCGGCACGCCGACGGGCCTGCTGAAGCTGCGCCGGCTGTACTATCGCGCCGATCGCGGCCCGATCCCGCCGAGTGTGCTCGCCCGGGTGCCGATCGGCCCTGACGACCTTTGGTGCGACGACCCCGCCCACCCCGACTACAACCGCCTGGTCCGCCGCCCGTTCGACGCAAGCCATGAGATGCTATGGCGCGACGACGCGCTCTACGACATCGTCGCCGAACTCGGTTGGAACGACGCCCCGGTGGTGCCCGGCCGCGGCTCGGCGATCTTCCTGCACCTGGCCCACCCCGACTACGCCCCCACCGCCGGCTGCGTAGCCCTCACCCGCCCCGACCTGCTCGCCGTGCTGGCCGGCGGGTTGACCACTCTGCGCGTGCTGCCGGCGGGCTAATTCCAAGCGGCCTTATGAATGGCCCGTTCAGGATGGCAAGGCCAGGGCTTTGCCGTCGCGGCGCGAAGCCGCGCCGACGGGGACCCACCAAAGGCCGACGGCCTTTGGAAACCCCATATTTTGATTGAGATGAGGTCCAGGGGCTCGGCCCGTCGCGCGAAGGCGCGCTCGGGACCTGGTGGGTCCAGGGCAAAGCCCTGGCCTTGCCTTTTCAATCGACCGATCACGAGGGCGATTGGCCCTACACCTTCGGATCGCGGCTCAGCTTGCCCGCCCGCAGTGCCGCCAGATAGGCGTCCCACTTGCCGCTGCGGTCGCGCCCAAGCGTGTAAAGATAATCCCAGGAAAAGATGCCAGTGTCGTGCCCGTCGTCGAACAGCAGCCGCACGGCGTAGTTGCCCACCGGCTCGACGCCCACCACCGCGACATGTCGCTTGCCCACCATCGTGCGGCGCTCGTTCGGCCCATGGCCCTGCACCTCGGCACTCGGGCTTTCCACCCGCAGGTATTCCGCCGGCAGGCTGAACCGTGCGCCGTCGTCGAAATCGACCTCGAGCAGCTTTTCCGCGCGGCGCAGGCGGATTTCGACGGGCGTGGCCACGCGCTCAGCCGCCGTCCAGCACGCGCGCCTCGTCCGGCAGCATGATCGGAATGCCGTCGCGGATTGGATAGGCGCGGTGGGCGCCGCGGCTGATCAGTTCGTTGCGTGCGCGGTCGTATTCCAGCTTCCCCTTGGTCAGCGGGCAGACCAGGATCTCCAGCAACCGCGGGTCGACCGGAACCGGAACAGGATCAGCGGGGGAGGAATCAGACATCGCGTCTCTCCGGCTCAGCTCGCCCGCGCCGGCCCGCTGGGGCGTGGCTCGGCCGGCTGGTGGGTGTCGATCTCCAGCAGGGTGCGCAGCGTGCGCGCCCGCGCGGCGTCGTCCGGCGCTTCCAGCAGCGCCTGTTTCTCGGCCGGGTCGAACGGGCAGACCATGGCCAGCGTTGCCACCAGCGTGGTGTCCACCATCTTGCCGATCGCATCCCAGTTGGCGTCGAAGCCGCGGCGCAGGAAATAGCCGCGCAGCGCGGTCGTCAGCCCGTCGCGGTCGAATCCGGCCATCGCCGCCGGCGGTGCCAGGTCCGCGGCAAAGCCGGAGAAGTCGCCCCGCACCCGGCGATAGCCGCGCCGCGTCTCGCCCTCCTCGGCCACCACGAAGCGTGCCACGCCGGCCAGTGTGATCAGGTAGCGCCCCTCATCGGCCTCGCTGAACGATGCGATCCGGCCAAGGCAGCCGATGCGATACAGCCCCGGCCCACCCGGCCCGGGAGCGCGCTGCGGGTCGGGCTGGACCATGCCGAACATCCGCCCCGCGCCCAGCGCATCCTCGATCATCGCCATGTAGCGTGGCTCGAAAATGTTCAGCGGCAGCTTGCCGTGCGGCAGCAGCAACGCGCCGTCCAGCGGAAACACCGGGAAGGTCGTGGGCAATTCGTCGAGCGGTCGCTGAAACAGATCCATCGGGCGTGCACGCCAGCGCGGTTCAGCGGAACAACAGCGCGGACAGCTTGCGCCGCGCCGCCATGGTGGCCGCATCCTCGAAGCCCCAGGCCTCGAAGAACTTCAGCAGTTGCAGCCGCGCGGCATCCTCGTTCCAGCCGCGCTGGCGGCGAATGATCTCCAGCAGCGCTTCGGCCGCCTCCTCGCGCCGCTCCATGGCGTTCAGCGCGGTGGCGAGGTCGTAGCGCGCCTGGAGGTCACCCGCGTCGGCGGCGAGTGCGGCTTCGAAGGCACCGAGTTTTTCCCGTGCCGCCCGGCCTTCGCTGGCCAAAGCCAGGGCGCTGCGTGCGCCCGAAATCTCGGCGTGCTCGGCGATCTTGGCTGGCACTTGTTCCAGCGTCTCCTGTGCCTGCTCCTCCTCGCCCATGGCCAGCATGGCGCGCACCATCCCGGCCCAGGCTTCGGGGTTCTCCGGCTCCTGCTCGATCACCTCGCCGTAGATGCCGGCGGCCTCGGCATGCTGGCCGGCCTCGACGGCCTTCTTCGCCTCGGCCACCAGGTCGGCGGCGGGCATCGACCCGCCGGCGCCCTTCAGCAGCGTCTCGACGAAGCGCTTGATGTCGGATTCCGGCAGCGCGCCCTGGAACAGGTCGGCGATCTGCCCCTGCCAGAAGGCGGCGACCGTGGGCACCGACTGCAACGGCAACCCCAGCTTCACCAGCTGCTGCACCAGGGCGGCGTTCTTGTCGATGTCGATCTTCACCAGCTTGATGCGCCCGCCGGCGGCGCGCACCACCTTCTCCAGCGTCGGCGTCAGCGTCTTGCAGGGCCCGCACCACGGCGCCCAGAAATCGACCAGCACCGGAATGGTGCGCGACGCCTCCACCACGTCGACCATGAAGGTCGCCTGGTCGCCGTCGACGATCATGTTCGCACCGGCCGCCGGGCCTGCGCCGGGTGCGGGGGTCTGTCCGATGATGTGGTCCATGCTGGGCCGTCCTCGCCGCGTGTGTCGTTGCCTTTAGATGTAGCGCGCCTGGGCATGTGCAAGCCAGAGGGGCGCCGTGCCCCGCACCGGCGGCACCGGCCGGGTCGCCTCAACCAGGCGCCAGCACCGCCGCCAATGCACCCAGCGCCACCGCACCCACCGCCGCCTCGCCGGCCAGCGGGTCGTCGATCTCGCAATAGATCGCCAGCACCAGCGGCCCAAGCGGCGTCATGATGAAGCCGACATCGTTGACCACGCCCGGCAGGCTGCCGGTCTTGCTGCCCCAGCGCGGCCGCGCCTCCCCGCGCGGCAGATGGCGGGCGATACGGCGATCGTTGGTCTGCTTCTCCAGTTGCCCGACCATCGCTTCGCACGACGATGCCGAGGCCGCGCGCCCGGCCAGGATGGCGGCCACCAGGTCGGCATACTCGTTCGGCACCGCCCAGTTCTCCTGCTCGCCCGCCGCCACCGGCCGCCCGCGCATCTTCCGGCCCAGGCAGGACTCCGCCATGCCCACCGCGCGCATCGCCGCATTGGTCTGCGCCATGCCCACCCGCTCGATCAGGATGTTGGTGGTCGTGTTGTCGCTGATCGCCATCATCAGGTAGCACAGGTCGCCGACACTAAAGCCGATGCCGGGATGCAGTTCCTTCACCACCCCGCCGCCGGTGGCACGGTCCTCGACCGTCAGCACATGAATGGCGTCAAGCGAGTCCCGCCCCGCGTCGATGCGCCGGAACAGCTCCAGCATGATGCCGATCTTGACCGTGCTGGCGGCCACGAAGCGCCGGTCGCCGTGATGCGCGAAGCGCGGCCCGTCGGGCGAAATCGCACTCACCCCCAGCGTGCACCCGCCGGCCTCGGCAGCGGCAATGGCGGCGGCAAGCCCGGTCCAGTCGGTCATGTTCGCTCTCCTTCAGGAATTGGCCGCCGCCAGCACCGCATCCGCCAGCACCAGCATCCCGGCCTGCGCCCATTCCGGCGTGATGCTCTCCGCCTCGTTGTGGCTCAACCCGCCATGGCACGGGCAGAACAGCATCACGCTCGGCACCAGCCGCGCCACATACACCGCATCATGCCCGATCGCCGTCGGCATGTCGCGGAACCGATAGCCCCGCCCCCGGGCCGCCACCCGCAAATGCTCGCTCAGCGCCGGTGCGAACGACGTCATCGGCGAATGCCAGAAATCCAGCACCTCAATCGAAACCCCGCGCCGTGCCGCGATCTCCGCCGCCCGCGCCTTGATCTGCGCGCCCATCCACGCCAGCCGCTCCGGGTCGCCATGCCGCGTGTCGATGCTGAACCAAACCCGCCCCGGCGCCACGTTGCGGCTGGAGGGCTGCACATCCACCACGCCCACCGTGCCGCGGCCCCGTTCGCCGCTCGGCGCGGCAGCCGCCAGCGCGATCTCCTCCACCGCCGCGATCAGCGGGGCGGCGGCCATCATCGCGTCGCGCCGCCCGGCCATCAGACTGCCGCCATGCGCGTCCTCGCCGGTCACGGTGACCTCGTACCAACTCTGCGCCAGCGCATGCGTCACCACGCCCAGATCCAGCCCCTCGTCCTCCAGCACCCGGCCCTGTTCGATATGCAGCTCGAAATACGCCCCCAGCCCGCGCAATCCCGCCGGATCAGCGCTGCCCTGCCAGCCGATGCGCGCCAATTCGGCGCCGAACACCAGGCCCGCGGCATCGCGCTTGGCCAGCACCTCCGCCTCGGGGAAAATGCCCATCGCGGCACCGCTGCCCATCATCGGCGGCGAAAACCGCGCGCCCTCCTCGTTGGTCCAGTTGATCAACACCAGCGGCGCCTCGGTACTCGCCCCCGCCTCATGCAGTGCCCGCATCAGCTCCAGCCCGGCCAGCACGCCCAGGATGCCGTCGAACTTGCCCCCGGTCGGCTGCGTGTCCAAATGGCTGCCGATCGCCACCGCCTTGCGCGCAGGGTCGCGCCCCGGCCGAGTGAACACCATGTTGCCCACCCTATCGACCGCCAGCGTCAGCCCCACCGCCTCGCCCCAGCGCCGCAACAGCTCGCGCCCTTGCGCATCGAGATCGGTCAACGCCTGCCGGTTGCAGCCGCCCTTCGCCGTCCCCCCGATTCTGGCCATCTCCATCAGGCTGTCCCACAGCCGCGCGCCAGAAAGCGGCAGATTGCGCCCCGTCATGGATGCGGGCCCCAGGGTGCGGCGGTCAGCAGCTTCACCTCCTGGCTGATCACCAACGGGCGGAACTTGGCTGCGAACCCGTCGATGAAGTCGGTATTGGCGAACACCGCCGCCCAGTGCGCCCGCCGCGCCGCGTCATCGGCGAACTTCCACAGATGCACCAACTGGCCGAGCATGCCGGTATCGGCCACGAAGTAACCCACCAGGTTCGCATCGTGCCCGCCCTTGTGCAGCGCAGGAAATCCGAACTCCTGATACAGCCGCGTCGCCTCCGCCATCTTGCCGACCTGCAGCGTATAGGTGCGCATCTCGTAGATTGTCATCGCCAGCCTCCCGTTGCCGTTGCATCGTGTCTAAGGGCACCCAGGCAACCCTGCAATCACGGCGGCCCCTTGGTGGCACGCCAGAATGCTACTAGCGTCCAGCCCAACCGCAACACCGAGGAAACGAACAACATGCCCACCGCACCCGAGCGTATGCGCGCCCTGCTGGCCAAACCCGGCTTCATCACCATGCCCGCCGTATGGGACGGGCTGACCGCCAGGCTCGCTGCCGAAGCCGGGTTCGAAACCGCCTTCCTCTCCGGCTCCTGCTGTGCCGCCGCCCGCCTCGGCGGCCCCGACCTCGACCTCATCAGCTTCGGCGAAATGTACAACAGCTTCGAAATGGTGCACGGCGCCGCCCCGAACACCCTGGTGCTGGCCGACGGCGACCACGGCTACGGCAACCCGATGAACGTCCAGCGCACCGTGCGCGCCTACGGCCGAGCCGGCGCCGCCGCCATCCTCATCGAGGACAAAATCACCCCGCGCGCCCTTACCTCGGCCGGCAAGCCCTGCATCTCGCGCGACGAAGCCCGCATGAAGGTCCGCGCCGCCATCGACGCCGCCAAGGACAGCGGCATCCTCATCCTCGCCCGCACCGATTGCCGCCCCACCCAGGGCATCGACGAGGCGCTCGCGCGCATCGAGATGTACGCCAAGGAGGGCGCCGACATCCTCTTCCTCGACAGCCCCGCCAGCCACGAGGAATACGCCAAGGGCGTGCAGGCAGCCGGCGGCAAACCCTGCTTCAACGTGCTCTCCCCCGGCGCCCCCAACATCCCCAGCCGCGAGGAGGCGATCAAGCTCGGCATCAAGATCGGCACCTACCCCACCATCATGCTGTCGCCGGCAGTCAACGCCATGCTCCAAGGCCTCAAGGCGCTGAATGACGGCGCCAACGCCGCCGACCTCGCTTTGCCCGGCGCACAGCACCGCGACATCATGGGCTACCCCGCCTACGACGAACAAGCCGCCCCCTACCGCCTCGGCTGATCGCCCGCCCCTCTTCGGTAAGGCCAGAAGGCGAGGGCGCCGCCCTCGACCCGCCGGGGCGTCGCCCCAAACCCCATCACTCTATATCTTCTCTCCCCCCGTCCTCCACGGGTCCTCCACGGGGGGAGCCGGAGGGCGGCTCTTGCCCCAATCCCAGGCCCCCGCCGCCAACTTGCCCTTGCGAAACGTCACCCCCCCGGCCAACCTCTGGAAATGCCCACTCCCTCGCTCCTCGACACCTACCTCAACAAAATCCGCGACGTCCGCGCCCTCGGCGCCGGAACCCCCGAAACCTCCTACTACCCCGCCGTCCAACTCGCGCTGGACGCCGCCGGCGCCGCCCTCAAACCCCGCGTTCTCTGCCTCCATCACCCCAGCGGCACCGCCGGCGTCCCCGACTACGGCCTGTTCGAGGCACCCCTCCCCGACCCCGCCCCCTTCCAACCCATCCGCCCC
>JBBQOT010000109.1:0-7775 GCA_038331165.1 Acetobacterales bacterium | reverse complement strand
CGCCGCCGGGCGCCCTCGCGTGTGGACGATGCGAGAGGGGGCCGCGACGCTTGAGCGCGGGGCACCTATGCGGGTGCGACGAAAGGGCGGCGGAAAACTATGTGCCCCCGGTGTGCCCCCCGATAGCTTGTGCCCCCGTTGACAGAAAAAACGGAGCTAACCCTTTGATAATGGTGCCGACGCGCGGGATTGAACCGCGGACCTACTGATTACGAATCAGTTGCTCTACCACTGAGCTACGTCGGCCCCTAAGGGTGCGGTACCGGCCGGGGCCGGGGCAGGGCATATACCGCCATGGCGGTACCGCCGCAACAAGGCTTCTCGCCTCAGCCCTGCGGCGCTGTGAGCTCCAAATTCGGTGCCGGTTTGCGAATCGCGCCGATCAGGGAGCGCACTTCGGCGCGCGCCGCCACGTGGCTCATCCCCATGTGGATGCCCAACCCCGCCTCCTTCACGTCCATCAGCGTCAGGCCCATCAGATACAGCTCACGGAAGATCACCCGCTCGCCGAAGCCGCGTACGGTACGAAACCCGATACGCTTGGCCAGCGCGTCCAGCGTGCTGCCCACATCGCGCTTGTTGCGCGCCTCCGAGGCACCCAGCCGGTTGCGCATCACGATCCAGTCGATCCGCCCGCGGTCGCGCGCGAAGCGGCGCTTGCGGGCCTCCCACACCATCTCGCTGTAGATGCTGGGCTGCACGATGTCGTGCCGGTCGGGGTCCACCTTGGCGAGCATGGCGAAGTCGACGAAGCTGTCGTTGATCGGCGTCACCAGCGTGTCGGCATGGGCATGGCCCAGCCGCGAGAGATAGGTGTCGCTGCCCGGGCAGTCGATCACCACGATATCGCAATCCCGCGACAGGTCGGCCAGCGCCGCGCCGAACCGCTCGCGCTCCTCCGCCTCCGCATCGGCCCGGCTGTCGTGCTCGCTGCGATGCACCGCCGCACGCGCCGGCAGCGGCAGCGCCACCCCCTTGGCCGCGGCGAAGACCTCCCGCGCCGCCAGATAGCCGGTCAGCGTCGCCTGGCGCGCATCCAGGTCGATCGCCCCAACCCGGTAGCCGTCGCGCAGCAACGCGACAATCACGTGCATCGCCGCCGTCGACTTGCCGGAACCGCCCTTCTCGTTGCCGAGAACGATCACGTGCGCCCGCCGTTCGATCGAAACCGTCGCCACCCGGTACTCCTCCACCCGGCCGGCCATCCCGTCCGCGACACCTTATGCCAAGCCGCCCCGCTGCCGTCCACGCACCTCCGGCCTATTGCGCCGGCACCGTCTGCCCACGCAACAGCATGATGGCGCGGCGCAGGCGCATGATGCCGGGGCGGATCTGCCCCTGGGCGCACAGCCGGTCACCCTCGCCAGCCAGTTGCTCCGCCTGGGCCAGGGGGGCGGAGAGCTGGCGGCGCAGCTCCACTGCGCGGGCCGAAAGCTGATCGCAGTATTCCCGAGTATGGGTGATCACCCGCAACGGCTCCGCCCCGTCGCGCCCCTGCTCCACCGGCACGATGCCGACGCGCGGACGATCGGCTGCCTCGGGCGGCACCAGTGGCCGTGCCGCAGCACCTGCCCCCGTCAGACCGCCGGCGGCGGCGTCCAGCACGGCGGCCAGACTTAGGCAGACCAATGGGGCCGCACGCCGGTTCATACCGCCCGCTCAGCTTCGTCCGGCGGCCCGTGCACCGGCAACTGCAGCACGGCGCGCAGGCCCGGCGCGTTGTCCTCCAGCCGCAATGTCCCGCCATGCAGCATCGCCACGGCCTGCACCAGCGCCAGCCCCAGTCCGGAGCCCGGCGTGCTGCGTGCCGCCTCGCCGCGGAAGAACCGCTGGGTCGCGCGTTCGCGGTCGGGCGGCGGAATGCCCGGCCCGTCATCGGCCACGACGATCTCTACCGCACCGGGCACTGCATGCGCCGACAGCCGGATCACGCCCCGCGGTGGCGAGAACTTCATCGCATTGTCCAGCAGGTTGGCGATCGCCTGCTGGATCATGTCGCGGTCGCCGAACACCACGGCAGCCGGTGGAATGCGCGCCACCAGCGTTTGCCCGGTTTCCTCCGCCGCCGCCTCATACAGCTCGGCCAGGTCGGTCAACAGCGGTGTCGCGTCCACCCGTGTGAAGGCCGAGCGCCGCGCGCCCGCTTCGATCTCGGCGATGCGCAACAGCGCCTGGAACACTGCCACGATGCCGTCCAGGTCGGTCTGCGCCCGCTCGATCGCCTGGCGCAAATCGCCCTCGGTGCGCGCGTTGGTCGCCGCGTCCTCCAGCCGCATGCGCGCCCGGGTGATCGGCGTGCGCAGGTCGTGGGCGATGGCGTTCGACACCTGGCGCACCCCGTCCATCAGCCGGGCGATACGGTCCAGCATATCGTTGATCGTCTCGGCCAACAGGTCGAACTCGTCGCTGTGGCCGGTCACCTTTACCCGGCGGGTGAAGTCGCCGGCGCTCACGGCCGCGGCGGTGGCTGACACGTCGGCCAGGGTGGCGCGGAACAGCCCGCGCACCGCCACCGCCCCCACGGTGCCCAGCAGCACCGCGATCACCGCCCCCCACAGCATCGCATCCGCCACAATGCCGCGCAGTTGCACGCGCGATTCCACGTCGCGCCCGACCAGCAGGTGCAAGCCCACCAGCATGTCCTCGTGGCGCACCCGTGCCTTGCTGCGCATGCCGCCGCGGTCGATCGAAAGGTCGGCCCATTCGAAATCTACTGCAACACTGCGCGGCCAGCGTTCCAGGTTGCCGGCCAGGCGGCGCAGGTTGGCATCCACCAACAGGTACACCGCGTCGTCGTCGACATTGCCGGCGATGCGCTGCTCGATCGCATCGATCAGGCTTTGAACCCCGCCTTCGATGTAGCGTTCCAACAGACCCTGCGTATCCGCCGTGATCGCCGCCTCGTTCTGCCGGTCCAACAGCCCGGCGGTCGACCACCACAGGAACGCCGCCAGCGCCAGCGAACTGGCCCCGAACAGGCTGGCGTAGATCATGCCGAAGCGCACACCGGCCTGGCCGAAGAAACTCGACAGCCCGGAATGCGGCTGCGGCGGGCGCAGGCCCGGCGGCGGCGATGCCTGCCCCTCGCGGCTCGGCTCGCTCATCGTCCGCCTGCTACGTCGCGGTCGTTCAGGGGGCCTCGACGCGCAACATGTAGCCGGCGTTGCGCACGGTATGGATCAGCGGCGTCGCGAACGGCTTGTCCACCTTCTGGCGCAAGCGCGACACGTGCACGTCGATCACGTTGGTCTGCGGGTCAAAATGATAGTCCCACACGCCCTCCAGCAGCATCGTGCGCGTCACCACCTGGCCGGCATGGCGCATCAGGAATTCCAATAGCCGGAACTCGCGCGGCTGCAAATCGACCTTCTGCCCGGCGCGCTTCACGCTGCGCGACAGCAGCTCCATCTCCAGGTCGCCCACCACCAGCCGTGTCACCGGCCCCTCGCTCTTGCCGCGCCGGGTCAGCGCCTCGACCCGCGCCAGCAATTCGGCGAAGGCAAAGGGCTTGGTCATGTAGTCGTCGCCACCGGCCTTCAGCCCGCGCACCCGGTCGTCCACCTGCGCCATGGCTGACAGGAACAGCACCGGCGTCGCGTTGCCCTGGCTGCGCAGCGTCTCCAGCAGGCGCAGCCCGTCCACTCCGCCGGGCAGCATCCGATCCAGCACGATCGCGTCGAAAGCCTCGCTGGCCGCCAGAAACAGCCCGTCGCGGCCATTGGCGGTGTGCTCCACCACGTGCCCGGCCTCCTTCAGCCCCTTGACCACGAAGCCGGCCACATCGCGGTCGTCCTCCACCACCAGGATCCGCATTGCTCAGTTCTCCTGCACGTTCGGTCGCCGGCCCACGGCGACGGAAAGGTCCACGCTCTGCCCGCTGCGCCGCACCGCCAGACGCACCGTTTTGCCCGGCGCGGTCGCCGCCACCGCGCGGATCAGCGCCCGCGAGCTTTCCACCGTCTCGCCATTCACGCCCACGATGACATCGCCGGGCTTCAACCCGCCCTTTGCCGCCGGCCCATTGCGCTCGACGGCCGCCACCCCCACCCCGGCCGGCGCCTGCACGTCCTGCAGCGACACGCCGAGCCAGCCCCGCTCCACCCGCCCCTTGCTGCGTAGTTCCGCCACGACGCGGCTGACCACCTCGCTGGGTATCGCGAAGCCGATCCCCACCGAACTCCCGGTCGGGGAAAAGATCGCCGTGTTCATTCCCACCACCTGGCCATCGGAGTCGAACAGCGGCCCGCCCGAATTGCCCGGGTTGATCGGCGCGTCGATCTGCAGGAAATCGTCGAACGGGCTCGCACCGATATCGCGCCCGCGGGCCGAGACGATGCCGGCCGAAACCGAACCGCCCAGCCCGAACGGATTGCCCGCCGCGATCACCCAGTCGCCCACCTCCACCGCCTTGCTGTCGCCCCAACTGGCCGCCGGCAGCGGGTTCGGCGCCGTGACCTTGATCACCGCCACGTCGGTCAATTCGTCGCCCCCCACCAGCGTGGCCGGCAGGCGAGTTCCGTCCGACAGGCTCACCATGATGCGCGTGGCGGTGCCAACGACATGGTTGTTGGTCACGATGAAGCCGGCGGGATCGATGATGAAGCCAGAACCGACGCCCGACACCTCCTGCTGGCGCTGGCGTTGGCGGAAGCGTTCGCGCAACTGGCGCTGCACCTCGGCCGGCAGCATCGCCAGCGGGTCGTTGCCGGCGACCACGGTCTCGGTCACCGCGATGTTCACCACCGTGGGCATGACGCGCTTGACCAGCGGCGCGAAGCTCTGCGGCCCGGTGCGCGCCTGTGCCGGCAACGCCAGCAGCCCGGCCGATGCGGCCGCGCCGGCCAGCAGCCCGCGGCGGGTAGCAAGAATGCGATGGGGCAGGATGGTCGCCATGGTGTCGCTCTCCAGTCCGGTCCGCCTATACGGGCCGCGTTGGCAAAGTGGTGCGGCACCTGCCGCTCAACAAGTTACGGTCACGACACCCTTGCGGATGTGATCGCGGCCGGATTCTCTGGCCAGTCGTGTTTCGGGTAGCGCCCGCGCATGTCCTTGCGCACATCGGCCCAGGCACCGCGCCAGAACGCCGCCAGGTCGCCGGTGATGGCAACCGGCCGCCCCGCCGGCGACAGCAGCGCCAGGCGCAATTCCGCCCGCCCGCCCGCCAGCTTCGGCGTTTCCGCCAGCCCGAAGAAGTGCTGCGCCCGCGCCTCCGCCAGCGGCACCGGCTGGCAGTAATCGACGGTCGCCCGCCCCTTCGGCAGTGTCAGGTGGCTCGGCAATTCGCTGTCCAGGCGCTGCGTGCGCGCCCACCCGTCCGGCAGGCCGGCCAACGCCGCGCGCAGCACCGCCGCCATGTCGAGCCGCGCCAGCTCCACCAGCCGTGACATGCCGTTCAGCTGCGCCGCCAGCCAGCCCCGGTCGGCGGCCAATGCCGCGTCGGACAGGTCGGGCCAGCCGCCCGGTGGCTCCAGCCGGCGCATCAGCCCCACCCGGGCCTGGAATTGCCGCGCCGCGTCGTTCCACGGCAATTGCGCCAGGTTCGCCGCCGCCGCCAGCGCCGCCGCCGTCTCGGCCGGAGCTGCCGGCTCAGTGCGGTCCTCCAGGATCAGCGCACCCAGCCGGCGCCGCCGCCGCGCCAGCACCGAGCCGGTCGCCGGGTCCAGCCCGGTCTCCACCACCTCGACCACCCGCGCCGCCAGCGAAGCGGGAAGGGAAGCCACGTCCAGCGGCGCGGCGAGGCGAATGCGCGCACCCGCCTTCATCTCCAGGCTCGCCACCGCCAACAGTTTTTCCCGCGACAGCGGATCGCTGAGTGGCATCCGTGCCCCACCGCCGCCGGCCAGCCGGAAACTGCCAGGCTCGCCACGGCGCTGGGCGATACGGTCGGGGAAGCCGGCGGCGATCAACCGCGCCGGGTCTCCCGTGGGCGCCGCAGTGCCCAGGCGCAACCGCCGCCGATACTGCGCCGCCGCCCGGTTGATGCGCGACACCGCCCCGCGATCAGCGTCAGCATGCCCCGCCAGGGCGGCCAGCCGCAACCCGATATCGGCCGGCGCGTCGGAAGAACGCAGCGGATCGCGTTCCTCCAGCAATGCCGCCAGGTCGGCCGCCAGCGCCGCCTCGCCCGGCGACTCCGCCGCCAGCATCATCGCCGCCAGCCGCGGATGCGCGCCCAGCTGCGCCATGCGCCGCCCCAGCGTGGTGATCCGTCCCGCGCCATCCAGCGCCCCCAGCTCACCCAGCAGCGCCTGCGCCGCGGCCAGCGGCCCCGCCGGCGGCGCATCGGGAAACGGCAGGTCGGCCGGCGCCGCCCCCCAGGCGGCACAATCCAGCGCCAGCCCGGACAGTTCCGCCTGCAAGATCTCCGGCCGGTCGAACACCGGCAGCCCGCGATGCAGCGCCGTCGTCCACAGCCGGATCGCCACCCCCGGCGCCTCGCGCCCGGCTCGCCCGGCCCGCTGCTCGGCCGCCGCCCGGCTGATCCGCACCGTCGCCAGCCGCGTCAGCCCGGTGGCCGGGTCAAGCTGCGGCGCCCGCCGCCATCCGCCATCGACCACGATCCGCACCCCCGGCACCGTCAGCGACGTTTCCGCGATCGAGGTCGCCAGCACCACCCGCCGCCCCTCGGCCGCCCGCAGCGCGCGGTCTTGGTCAGCGGGAGGCAACTCGCCGTGCAGCGGCAGCACCAGCGCGCCGCACCCGGCCAGCGCCGCCTCGGTGCGCCGGATTTCCGCCATGCCCGGCAGGAACGCTAGGATATCGCCATCATGCGCCGCCAGCGCGGCACGGATCGCCTTGGCCATCGCATCCGGCAGGTCGCGCAGCTGTGCGATGTCGCGCCCGGCATGGCTCACCGAAACCGGATGCGCCCGCCCGGCGCTCTCGATCACCTCCGCCGCCAGCAACGGCCCCAGCCGCGCCCCGTCCGCCGTCGCCGACATCGCCAGCAGCCGCAACTCCGGCCGCAGCCCGCGCTGCAAATCCAGGCAGAAGGCCAGCGCGAGATCGGCATCCAGCGCCCGCTCGTGCACCTCGTCCAGGATCACCGCCGCCACCCCCTCCAGCCCGGGGTCGGTCTGCAATCGCCGCACCAGCAGCCCCTCGGTCACCACCTCGATGCGCGTCGCCGCCGACACCGCGCTGTCCAGCCGCGTCCGATACCCCACCGTCTGCCCGACCGCCTCGCCCAGCAGAAACGACATCCGTTTCGCCGCCGCCCGCGCCGCCAACCGCCGCGGCTCCAGCATCACGATGCGCCCGCCTTGCACCCACGGCGCATCCAGCAGCGCCAGCGGCACCAGCGTGGTCTTCCCGGCCCCCGGCGGGGCAATCAGCACCGCGTTGCCGCCCCGATCGAGCGCCGCCCGCAACGCCGGGAGGCCCTCGGCTACCGGCAGGTCGGACTGAAGGGCATCATCCGGCATGCATTTTTTCCTGTAGTCCGCTCAAGCAAGACGTGGCCCGGTCCCTGCCGTCACGCCGCGAAGGACCCGCCAAAGGCCGGCGGCCCTTGGAAACCCATCACTTCAGGAAGGAGGTCCAGGGGCTCGGCCCCTGGCGGGGTGTGGGGCAGCGCCCCACCCTTACCTTCCCCTAGAACCTTGTCCTCCAAGTTTTAGCCGTACGCAGCGGCGCGTCAGGCTTTCTTCACGCCCCATAGAACCGTGTTCGCCGCCTTCACGAAGCCGGACAGCCCAGTGCGGTAGGCTTGCGGGATGAAATACTGCCCCAACGGCACGTAAGGCGGCTCGGCGACTGAACTTCAGCGGCCTCAA
>JBBQOT010000108.1:0-7811 GCA_038331165.1 Acetobacterales bacterium | reverse complement strand
TTCAAGCTGGTCTACGACGCCATCCTGATCGCCGCGGTGCTGCTGTATCTCGCTCTCTACCAGCTCATCGGCGCCCGCTTTGCCGCCGCCACCCTGCCGGTCGACGCGCCCACCCTGGCGATGAAGGCCTTCGGCAGCTGCACCTTTCTGCTGCTCACCATCGTGCTGTGCATCGGCCCACTGGCACGGCTCGACCCGCGCTTCCTGCCGCTGCTCTACAACCGCCGCCATTTCGGCGTGATCACCTGTGCCGTGGCGGCTGGCCACGCCTTGCACGTGCTGGACTGGTATTTCGCGTTCAGCCCCACCCCGGCCCTGGTTGCCCTGCTGGCCGCCGATGCCGCCTTCGGCCAACTTGCCGGATTCCCCTTCATCCCCTTCGGCATCGCCGCCTTCTTCATCCTGCTGGTGCTGGCGGCCACCAGCCACGATTTTTGGCTGGCCTTCCTTACCCCGGCGCTGTGGAAGGCGCTGCACCTGGCCATCTATGCCGCCTATGCGCTGGCCGTGCTGCACGTCGCCATGGGGCCGCTGCAAGACGACGGCAACACCCTGCTCGGCATGGTCGTGGCCGCCAGCGTCGTGCTGGTGGCCGGGCTCCACTGCGCCGCCGCCGCCCTGCAACGCCGGCGCGACGCCGCCACCGCACCACCGGCCACCGAGCCCCCCTGGCTGGTCGCCGGTCCCATCGCCGCCTTTGCCGAGGGGCGCGGCGTGGTGGTCCCGCTGGCCGACGCCGAGGCGGTGGCGATCTTCCGCCACCAGGGCCACCTCTCGGCGGTCAGCAACCTGTGCGCCCACCAGAACGGCCCGCTCGGCGAAGGCCGCGTGATCGATGGCTGCATCACCTGCCCGTGGCATGGCTTCCAGTACCAACTCGCCGATGGCTGCGCCCCGCCGCCCTACACCGAAAAACTCGCCACCTACCGCCTGCGCCTGCACCACGGCCAGGTGCTGCTCGACCCGCGCCCCAACCCGCCCGGCACCTACGTTCCCCCGCTGGCGCTGACATGAACGATAGCTGACATGCCCTGGCGCCAGGATTTCTTCGTCGGCTGGGCCGGCCACCTGCCCACCGCCCAGGCCGCCGCCATCCGCGCCGTCGTCGCCTCCGCCGTGACCATTTTCCTCCTGCTCGGCCTGGCGCTGGCCCGCTCTGGCCCAGACCCCGGCGGCGGCGACGGCATCGGCGACGAAGTAACCCTGCGCGGCGTGCTCACCGCGCGGCCCTACCCCACGCTCACGCTGCCGCCCGCCCCGGGCGCTACCGTCGGGCGCACCATCATGCTCGCCGGCGGCGGCAAGACCGCCCCGCCCTTCGACCCGGCGCTGGATGGGCAGCCGGTCGCCGCAACCGGCTACATGCTGCGCCGCGGCGTGCTCGACATGCTCCAGGTCGGCGACCCCTCATATGGCGCATCACCGGCGAGATCTGCGACGGCAAGTGCTACGCCGGCGCAATGCGGCCGGGCGCCGGCATCGCCCACCGCGCCTGCGCCAATCTCTGCGTCACCGGTGGCGAGGCCGCCTGGAACGCCGCGGCGATCTGCTGGTCTTCTTCCCCGACCTCAGCCGCGCCGTGGTGCGTTGACGGGTCGCCCTGCGTTAGGCAAGGCCAGGGCTTTGCCCTGGACCCACCAGGGGTCAAGCCCCTGGACCTTAAATATATGATAATAAATGGGTTTCCAAAGGCCGCCGGCCTTTGGCGGGTCCAGGGCAGAGCCCTGGCCTTGCCTTGCTATTCTAGGCCCTGATCACCGACCCTTAGTACTACCCAATCTCGATCCGTCGCTTCGCGACCTCATCATCCAGCAATGTCACCCCCAGCCCCGGCGTCGCCGGCAGGTGAAACATCCCGTCCACCGGCGTGGGCGCGTCGGCGAACACCACATGCCGTCGTGCCGACGGATCGTCCAGCTCCACCGGCTTGGTCGCGTGCAACTGCGCCGCCACCACCTGCATGCTCGCCATATGCCCGATCGTCGGTTGGGTCTGGTGCGGCACCAGCTCCACACCATGCGCCTGGCACAGCGCCGCACAGCGCAGCAGCCCGGTGATCCCGCCCATCTTCACGATATCCGGTTGCACCATCGTCACCCCCGCCTCGATCAGGTCGCGCACGCCGGCCAGCGTATAGGTCTGCTCGCCGGCCGACACGGTGATGTCCAGCCGCCGCGCCACCTCGCCCATTTCACGAATGTGATAGTGCTGCACCGGCTCCTCGAACCACCAGAACCCCAGTTCCTCTAGCACCCGCCCCAGCCGAATTGCGCCGCCGATCGACAGCCCGTTATTGGCATCGTAGGCCAGCGGAAAATCGGGGCCGACCAGCTTGCGCACCGCCCGCGCCTTGGCGATGTCGCCGGGAATATCGGCATCCAAATTCACCCGGTTGTTGTCAAATCGGATCTTGATCGCCGCCGGCTTGTCGCGCAGCCGCTCCTCCACCACCCGGCATACCTCGGCCACGCTGCGCACGCTGTTGTTGCCGATCGAGGCATAGAACGGCAGCGCCGTCCGCCAGGCCCCACCCAGCAGCTTGTATATCGGCTGCCCCAGCATCTTCCCCTTCAAGTCCCACAGCGCGATATCCAGCGCCGCCAGCGCCCCGCCCAACGCCCCTTCCGGCCCAAGCTTCACCAGCCTGTGCAGCAGCCGGTCATGGATCACCGCGTGGTCCAGCGGATCGGCGCCGATGATCGCCGGCGCGATGTGGTGCTTCAGAATCACCAGCGAGGCCAAACCGCCCTGCATCGGCGAGGCCTCGCCAATTCCCACACTGCCGTCATCGGCCAGCACGCGCAGGAACGCGCCTCGCTGCTCCGCTGCGCTGCCTGCTTCCCATGCCAGCTGAAAGCAGTCGATCCCGGTGATCTTCATTCGATCATTTCCCCGTGTTGCGGCAATTCCGACCCTTGTTTGAACGCGCCGCCGCCGCCGCGTCCAGATGCGGCGGTGACAGTTCACCCACCGCCGTGCAAAGCTTCCGCCAGGGAAACCACTGCGTCCAGGAACGAGACCCAAAATCATGCCGCTGCCGCCCGTGGCCGACGCGCCGACGCCCACCAGCGGGGTGCAATTGCGCGGCGTGTTCAAGGCCTATGGCGACACCCGCGTGGTGCATGGCGTCGACCTCGACATCGCCGACCGCGAGTTCGTGGTTTTCGTCGGCCCCTCGGGCTGCGGCAAAAGCACACTGCTGCGCATGATCGCCGGGCTGGAGGAAATCACTGGCGGCCAGATCAGCATCGACGGCCGGGTGGTCAACGACCTCGACCCCAGCGAACGCGACGTGGCCATGGTGTTCCAGGATTACGCGCTCTACCCGCACATGACCGTGTTCGACAACATGGCCTTCTCCCTGCGCTACCGTGGTGTGGCGAAAGCCGAAATCCGTCGCCGCGTCGACGAAGCCGCCCGCATCCTCGACATCGAATCCCTGGTTGCCCGCCTGCCGCGCCAGCTCTCCGGCGGCCAGCGCCAGCGCGTGGCCATGGGCCGCGCCATCGTCCGCGACCCCCGTGTGTTCCTGTTCGACGAGCCGTTGTCGAACCTCGACGCCAAACTCCGTGTCCAGATGCGCACCGAGATCAAGCGCCTGCGCGAGCGCGTTGCCATCACCACCATCTACGTCACCCACGACCAGGTTGAGGCGATGACGCTCGCCGACCGCATCGTCATCCTCAACCACGGCCGCATCGAACAGGTCGGCACACCCGAGGAAGTCTACGACACGCCCGCCACGGTCTTCGTTGCCGGCTTCATCGGCGCGCCACCGATGAACCTGCTGCCGGCACGCCGCGACGGCGCAATGCTGGCGATTGGCGACATAACGCTGCCGGTTGCCGCCGGCGGGCAGGGCGCGTTGCTGGCCGGAATTCGGCCCGAACACCTGGTGTCCCAGGGCACGCCCGGTACGGTGCACCTCATCACCGCGCCGGCCACGCTGGTCGAGCCGCTGGGCTCCGACACCCTGGTCAGCCTCGACATTGCCGGCACCCCGGCCATCGCCCGCCTGGCACCGCGCCCCATCCGCCGCGCCGGCCAGAGCATCGCACTCGCTGTCGCCCCCGAGAACATCCACGTCTTCGACGCCACCACCGGACGGCGCCAATGATTGCCGGGATCGGATCGTGCCGGACCACCATCAGGGAGGAGAAAACCATGCGCCGCCGGAATCTGCTGCAGGCAACCGCTGTCACTGCCGCACTCGCTGCATTGCCGCGCCCCGGCATCGCCCAGGCGCCAAAAAAGATCACCTGGCTCACCTGGAACCTCGTGCACCTGGAAAGCCACATCAAAGGCTGGATCGCCAGCTTCGTCGCCGCCAACCCCGGCGTGGAAGTCGAATGGATCGACAAGAAGGGCCCGGAACTGCCGGCGTTCTACCAGACCCAGCTGGTCGCCGGCACGCCACCTGATGTTATCGACATCCAGGGCGCGCTTGGCCTGGAATACGCCGGCCAGGGCGCGCTGCTGGACCTGTCGCCCATCCTGGCGCGCGAGGCGGCGGTCAAGGGCAGCTTCAACGCCGACTACCTTTCGAACTGGGTGTTCGAAGGCAAGAACTACATGGTCCCGTACTACATCTCGAAAACCCTGCTGTTCTGGAACAAGACCCGCTTCCGCGACGCCGGCCTCGACAAGCCCCCCACCAGCTTCGCCGAGATCATGGCTGGGGCAACCAAGATCAAGGGTGGCGAGAAGACCGGTCTGCTGACCCTGAACTTCGACTGGCTGTACTGGCCGTTCATGCAGATGAGCGGCGTCGAGTTGCTGAGTGCGGACCTCAAGACCCCCACCTTCAATACTGCCAAGGCCGCTGACGCGCTCGGCCAACTCGCCGAGGCCACCAAGTCCGGCGCGATCAACGGCATCTCCTGGACCGGCCGCTGGGTCGAGCCGAACGAGGCCTTCGCCACCGGCAATGTCGGTATGCTTCATGCCCATGCCCCGGCCTATTTCTGGATCAAGGGCAAGGGCCCCTGGATCAACGCCGACACACTCGGCGCAGCGCACGCGCCAGGCGGCTGGGCCACGCCCAACTCGCACGGCCTGGGCATCTCCAAGGGCTCGAAGAACCCCGAATTGGCCTGGGCCTTCGTCAAGCACATCACCGGCGATGTCGTCGCCGATTCCCTCGCCCGCACCGCCAGTGTGCTGACCGGCAACAAGGTGGTCGACCAGGCCCAACTGGTCCGGCTGGAAAAAGACGACCCCGCCGCCTTCCAGGTGCTCAAGACCCAGTTCGAACACACCGACAAGATGTGCGGCAACTGGCGCCTCGGCAACGACAGCCGGGTGAAAGACGCGTTCTGGCCGGAATTCCAAAGTGCCGTGCTCGGCCGCAAAGACCCCAAGACCGCACTCGCCGATGCCGAACGCCGCGTCGCCCGCGAACTCCGCCGTGCCTGAACCGGGGCAAGCCGCCCCGGCGCAAGCCTCCTGGTACCATCGCCGCCGCACCCGCGAGGCGGCGATGGCGGCCTGCTTCCTGCTGCCGGCGCTGACGATCTTCTTCCTGTACCGCATCCTGCCGCTCGGCTGGAATCTGTGGCTGTCATTCCACGCCTGGTCGCCGCTGAAGCCGGCACAGTTCATCGGCCTCGAGCACTATGAGGAGATGTTGCTCGACGACGACGTCTTCTGGCAGGCGCTGGGCAACACGTTGATCTTCATCGGCTGCTCGCCGCTGGCCATCATGGCCGCGCTCGCCATCGCGCTGCTGGTCAACAGCGACCTCAAGGGTGCGGCCATCTACCGCACCATCGTCTTCCTGTCGTACCCGCTGATGACGGTGGCCGTCGGCATCATCTGGCGTTGGCTCTACGATGAGCGCAGCGGCTTCATCAACTGGGTGCTGCGATCGGCCGGCATCATCAACGAGCCGCTGAAGTTCCTGCAAAGCTTCGACATGGCCCTGCCCAGCGTTATCGTCGCTGATTTCTGGCAGGTGCTCGGCTTCTACATGATCATCCTGCTCACCGGGCTCCAAGCCATTCCGCAACACCTCTACGAGGCCGCAAGGGTCGACGGCGTGCCCGCCCGCGCCCGCTTCCTGCACATCACCCTGCCGTTGCTGCGGCCGTCGATCTTCTTGTGCTTTGTCGTCGGCATCCTCAACTCCTTCACCAGTTTTGACCTGGTCTACGTCATGACCAATGGCGGGCCGGGCCATGCGACCGAGTTGCTGATCACGTTGATCTACAAGGCCGGCTTCGGGCAAACCCGCTTCGACTACGCCGCAGCACTCACAGTGGTGCAGTTCCTGCTGCTGGTCGTGCTGACCTGGGTCGCCAATCGCGCTGCCGGCGGCAATGCCGGCAGCCGGGAAACCTGACAATGCGCAAGACCCCAACCTGGCCCCGCCATGCCATCATGCTGGTGGTTTGCGTGCTGATGCTGATCCCATTCTATTGGGTGCTCAAGACATCACTCACCGGCGAAAACATCTACGCCTACCCGCCGCGCATCATCCCGGTTGACCCGCACCTCTTCAATTACGTCGATGTCTGGTACATGATTCCCTTCCCACGCTATCTGCTGAACAGCGTGATCGTCACGCTGATGGCGGTGGCCGGAAACCTGCTATTCAACACCACGGCCGGCTACGCTTTGACCAAGAACTTCCCCGGCCGCCGCTGGGTGGTGCTGCTGCTGCTGTCCTGCATGCTGATCCCGTTTCAGGCCACGATCATCCCGGCCTACCTCATCACCTCGTGGCTCGGCGTGCTGAACACCCACCTGGGCATGGCGCTGCCGATGCTCTCCACGATCATCTGCATCTTCATCTTCAAGGCGAGCTTCGAGGCGGTGCCCCGCTCCCTGATCGACGCAGCACGCATCGACGGGCTGTCTGAATGGCGCATTGTCCTGCGCATCATGCTGCCACTGTCCAAGCCCGCGGTCGCCACCAACGTCATCCTGAACGCGATCTGGTCGTGGAACGCCTTCATGTGGCCGTTGATCACCACGCGCTCGGCAGAGATGCAGACACTGCCCCTTGGCCTCGCCCGCTTCCTCTCGGTGATGGAAAACACCACCGGCGCGCTTTACGCCTTCGTCGTGCTGGTGCTGGTGCCCGGTCTGGCGATCTTCCTGATGGCTCAAAAGGAGTTCATCCGCGGCCTCACCGCGGGGGCTACCAAGGGATGAACCTCTCTGGCAGCAATGGCTGGCTCATCCTGCGCCACCGTTTCGTCGCCGTCCCGCTTGCCCTGGCCATCGTTACCGGCGCCTGGAACGCCTACGTCGCCATCAACGACGGCGGCATCATCGCCGGCACGGTCCAGGACCCCGCCGGCCGCCCAATCGCCGGCGCCGACGTGCTGTTCTTCGAACGCAGCATGCTGAACTACGTCGAAGAACGCCGCACCCGCACCGACGCCGCCGGAGCCTGGCGGTTCGACGGCATGGCGGTTCATGTCGGCCAGGTCGAGGCAATTGCCGCCAATGGCCAAAAATCGGAACGCCGACAACTGCGGCTTTGGTTCAAGGCCCAGAACACGGAAGTGACGCCTTTAATAGTGCGGGAATATCGCTGAATTTTACAGCGTATCCGGTTTCGGATTATATGCCGCTGGTAAACTTTGCACACAGGCCCTGCATAATCGCGCCAAGGCGCGTAGCGAGAGGTGGGAAATATGGAATGACCGAGGGATTTTAATTAATACCAACCTTTCTAATGATTGACCGATAGAGAAAGCCAAGGCCAGGGCTTTGCCCTGGACCCACCAAAGGCAGAGGGCCTTTGGAAACCCATTTATTTTCATATATTTAAGGTCCAGGGGCTTGGCCCCTGGTGGGTCCCT
>JBBQOT010000107.1:0-7921 GCA_038331165.1 Acetobacterales bacterium | reverse complement strand
CCGACATACGGCGCCTCATCCACCGTGCCGCTCGCCTCGGCCGCCGACACCCCGTCAACCGCCGCCACCACCGCCAGGCGGGTGCCCGACGCCCCGGAAAAATTAACCGTCCCGTCATATGCCGGCAGCGTCACCGTCTGCTCGCCCGCCACCGTCTCACTCGTCAACCTGGCAGCACCGGGGGCGAACACATCCACCCAGGCCTGCGCGCCATAGGTCAGCGATACCGCCCGCCCTTCCAGGTTCTCCACCAGCACGCTGCCCGATACGGTCGCACTGATCTCGGCCCGCACGCCGCCCAACGCGCCCAACGCCGGGTCGAACTGCTCGAATGTCAGCAGCTGCGCGCCATACCCGGCAGGATCACTGAAACTTCGGCTTTGCACGCCCAAACTCGGCATGGACCAATCTCAAAAATGAATCCAAGTTTAACACCGCGCAACAGACGATACAAGCCCGCACCGACTTCCGGATGGTTTTGACCACCCAGCCCGCAACCGCCACACTGCCCCGGCGGGAGGAACCTGGCATGGACCAATTCGACTACATCGTGGTGGGCGCAGGTGCGGCCGGCTGCGTGCTCGCCAACCGCCTCAGCGCCTCCGGCCGCCACCGCGTCGCGGTGCTGGAAGCCGGCGGCCCCGACCGCCACATCTTCATCAAGATCCCCGCCGGCTTCAACAAGACGGTCTACAACCCAGCGTTGAACTGGGGCTACCACACCGCCCCCGGCCCGCACATCGACAACCGCCGCGTGCCCTACCCCCGCGGCCGCGTTCTCGGCGGCTCCGGCTCGATCAACGGCCACCTTTACGTGCGCGGCCAGTCCGCCGACTACGACACCTGGGCCCAGCTCGGCTGCCGCGGCTGGTCATGGGACGACGTGCTGCCCTATTTCAAGCGCGCCGAAACCCGCGGCAACGGCGGCGGCGACCCCGCCGTGCGCGGCCAGAACGGCCCGCTCAACATCCAGGACCAGCGCGACCCGCACCCGCTCTCCGACGCCTATATGGCCGCCAACGAGGCGCTCGGCCTGAAACGCACCGCCGACTACAACCGCGGCGACCAGGAAGGCACCTTCCTCTACCAGCAAATGATGAAAGACGGCCGCCGCTGGTCCCCCGCCGACGCCTATCTGCGCCCCGCCCTCAAACGCCCCAACGTGCGCCTCATCCAGCACGCCATGGTCCGCAAAATCATCTTCGAAGGCACCCGCGCCGTCGGCATCACCTACGCCGTGAAGGGCGGCCCCGAACAAATCCTGCGCGCCGGCCGCGACATCGTGCTCGCCGGCGGCAGCATCAATACCCCGCAACTCCTGCAAATCTCCGGCATCGGCGACCCCGACTGGCTGGCCGATATCGGCGTCGCCGTCCACCACGCCCTGCCCGGCGTCGGCCGCAACTTCCGCGACCACTACGCCACCCGCGTCTCCGCCCGCGTCCGCGGCACGGGCACGCTCAACGAACGCGCCCGCGGCCTGCGCCTGGTCGCCGAAGTCTTCCGCTACGCCCTCACCCGCAAGGGCCTGCTGACCGCCAGCCCCAGCCACGCCGGCGGCTACTTCAAAACCCGCGAGGGCCTCGAAACCCCCGACATGCAGCTCTACTTCGCCCCCGCCAGCTACGCCGCCGGCCAATACGGCACCTCCGACCTCGACCCCCTGCCCGGCATGACCCTGGGCTGCTCGCAACTGCGCCCCGAAAGCAAAGGCCACCTGCGCGCCATCTCCGCCGACCCGCTGGAAAAACCCGAAATCCAGCCCAACTACCTCGCCGACCAGATGGACCGCGACGCCCTGCTCGCCGCGATGAAATACCTGCGCCGCCTGCTGCACACCCGCCCCCTCGCCGATTTCGTCGACCACGAAAACTTCCCCGGCCCGGGCGTGGTGACCGACGAAGACTGGATGGCCCACGCGCGCGCCACCGGCTCCACCACCTACCACCCCGTCGGCTCCTGCAAACTCGGCACCGACCCGATGGCCGTGGTCGACCCCGCCACCATGAAAGTGATCGGCCTCGACGGCCTGCGCGTCGCCGACGCCTCGGTCATGCCAACCATGGTCAGCGGCAATACCTACGCCGCTACCAACATGATCGCCGAAAAGGGCAGCGACCTGATCCTCATGGAGTAATGCAAAGTCTCTTCAAGAACAGAATTAGGTTAGGCAAGGCCAGGGCGTCGCCCTGGACCCACCAGGGGCCAAGCCCCTGGACCTTAAATATATGAAAATAAAAGGGTTTCCAAAGGCCGCCGGCCTTTGGTAGGTCCAGGGCAAAGCCCTGGCCTTGGCTATCTCTATCGGTCACTCATTAGAGGCGTTGGTATAAGTGGTGAGGTCCAGGGGCTCGGCCCCTGGCGGGTGCGGGCAGAGCCCGGTCCCTTTCGTTAAACGAGTTCTTCTGTTCAGGGCTTGATCTGAGTGTCACTATTACCGAGGATTGGTATGAAGGGACCTCGCTCCCCTCACAGCACCGCCGCCGCCAGCATGCGTCGATCGTCCCCCTGTACGATCACTGCATGGCGCTCGCCCGCCGGCAGCGCCACCTCCAGCCGCAGTTCGCTGCCCTGCCACGCACCCAGCGGCATTACCGCGCGCACCACATTGGCATCCACCAGCCGGCGCCCGGCATTCTCGCCGCGCGCCACCTGGGTGCCATGCTGGTTGTCGTAGCCCACGAGCAACACTTGCCCGCGCCCCGCCCCGGCCCCGACGGTCACCACCACCCCGCCATCGCCGCGCGACAGTTCCAGCGTGACACCGGAATCCCCCGCCTCGGCCGCCTTCGCCAGTGCGGCCAGCACGCGCGGCCGATCCGAGCCCACCACATCGTAGCGCCCATCGACCACCATCTGCGGCGTGTACACGCCCCCGATACCCGATAGCGCCACATAGCCGCGCTGCCGCAAGGTCGCCGCCTCCAGCGCAAATGGATCGCGCCAGCCCAGCCGGTCCCAGTAGGTCACGTGGAACCCCAGCGCCAACACATCGGGCCGGCTCGCCGCCAACTCCCGCAACACCGCATCCGCCGGCGGGCACGACGAACACCCCTGCGAGGTGAACAACTCGGCCACCACCAGCCGCTTGGCGCGCCCGGCCGGCATCGCGCCCGCCACACCCGCTGCCACCGCGGCAACCCCGCCCGCCAACACCACTCGCCGCGTCACCACCATCGCCGCCTCCCGCCAACATCCATGCACACGCCCGCCTCTCAGTGACTCCCCAACCGCGTGAACATTTCAGCAGAGATTCGCTTCCCAACCCCGGTCATCTTCTGACAGGATCATCCCACCACGAGGCCGGCAGCAGATCGGCCCGAAACAACGGGGGGATGGCCATGCGCGTGCTACTGGCGGCGGCACTATCGGTTGGCCTAGCGGGGGCAATCTGCCTGGCGGGAGCGGCCGATGCGCAAACCCTGCGCATGATGAAGTCGCTCGACGCGCCGCACTACGACGGCCAGCGCACCACCTGGTCGCCCACCTCCGACATCGTCAACATGATACAGGACACACTGGTGGCGCTGGACTGGGACGGCAAAACCGCCATCCCCTATCTGGCCAAATCCTGGACCCTCAGCCCCGACGGCAAGCTCTACACCTTCACGCTGCGCGACGATGTCAGCTTCTGCAGCGGTCGCAAATTTACCGCCGCCGACGCGATCTACAGCTTCAACCGCTTGCGCGACCCGGCCACCCGCGCGCCGCTCGCCTGGCGCCTCGGCACCGTCACCGCCCTGCGTGCGCCCGACCCCTACACGCTGGAACTCGAACTGGCCGAGCCCTACGCCGACCTGCTGATGAACCTCACCTCCTTCACCGCCACCATGCACAATCAGGAAAGCGTCGAAAAACACGGCCGCGACTACGGCACCCAAGCCATCGACGGCACCGGCCCATGGTGCTTCGAAAGCTGGACCCCGCGCACCGAAGTGGTGCTCAAGCGCCACGACGCCTACCGCTGGGGGCCGTCGATGTACGCCAACAAGGGCCCGGTGAAGTTCGAGCGCCTGTCGATAAAGATCGTGCCGGAGGATAGCGCCCGCCTCGCCGCCATGATGGCCGGCCAGTTCGACGTCACCCACCAGATCCCGCTGCAATTCATCCAACAGGTCAAGGCCGCACCCAACCTGAACGTGCAGGAGGCGCAGCCGAACTTCCAGCTGATGTACTACGGCTACAAAACCACCCGCCCGATGGTCAGCGACCGCCGGGTGCGCGAGGCGATGAACATTGCCATCAACCGCGCCGAAATCGTCCGCGGCATCATGCTCGGCCAGGCCACGCACGCCACCACCTTCATCGACGACAACACGCTCGATTTCAATCCGGCCACCAAGGGCCTCATCCGCGAAGACGCCGAACGGGCCAAGAAACTGCTCGACGAAGCCGGCTGGCTGCCCGGCCCCGACGGCATCCGGATGAAAGACGGCATCCGCCTGGCGCCCAAAGTCTACTTCACACAGGTCTCCTATTTTGGCCGCGTCACCGAAGCGATCCAGGGCTACATGCGCCGCATCGGCATCGACTGGCAGGTCCAGGGCTTCGACTCAACCATCGCCTTCTCGAAGATGAGCGAGCAGGACTACGAGCTGTGGACCGTGACATTTCCCTACATGTCGTCCGGCGACTTGCTGAACTTCTACTTCGACTCCAGGAACATGCCCGCCCCCAACCGGATGAACTGGAACGACCCCGAAACCGACTCGCTGCTCCGCCAAGGCCGCGCCGCACTCACCGACGCCGACCGCGCCAAATTCTACGGCCTGGCGCAGCAACGCGTGACCAGCGAACACCTCTGGATGCCGGTGATGAACGTGGCAATGTACGTCACCAGCCTCAAAACCCTGAAAGGCGTGCGGCCACACATGCTGTACCAAAACACCTTCTACAAAGGGCTCGACTACAGCCGGTAACCTCGCGGCCCTTTGCCAAGAGGCGCGGAAAGGCCAGGGCCTTGCCTTGCCCTTCCTAACCTGGCGATCGACCGTCCACCTATCATAAGATTTTTTTCTTGCATCGGTCATTCAGCCGTGCTAGGAAACAAGTCATGCCGATGTCACCAACCCCGCTCTTGAACGGCCCCCCCACCGCGCCGCCCGACCTTGCCGGGCCGCATGCGGTGGCCGAGGTCGCGCGTTGCCTTGACGCCATCCTTTTCCCTTTTCTCGCCCTCATGGCCGCCCGTTTCGCCCTTCTCGGCCCGCTCCTCATGCCGGTCTGGACCCGCGTCTCGCGCACCCGCCAGCGCCTTCTCCGCCTGCTCACTCGGATTGCCGCCGGCCATCTGCCCCGCCCGCCACGCGGGCCCGGCGCCGCGCCGCGTCCTTCCGGGGCGCCCGCCCCATTTCCCAATCGCCGCCATGGCTGGCTGGCGATCATGCTCGACCACAATGCGCGCGGCTACGCCTCGCAGTTAAACCATCTGCTGCACACGCCCGGCGTGGCCGATATCATCGCCGCCTCACCCGGCGCGGTGCGCACCCTGCGCCCGCTCTGCCGCATGCTCGGCGTCGACCTGCCGGCCGTGTTGCGCCCGCCTGCGCGCCCACCCGCGCCACCCCGTCAACGCCCCCCGCGACCGGCCGTCGCCCCGCCGCCCGATCCACCAGACCGTCCGATTCCGCGCAACATCCTGGCCGCCGCGCGCTACTGGCAGCGGCGTACTCCAAAAATCGCCTAACCGCCCACCACGCCGAAATGCGACCTTTTCATTACGATACAATAACATTTGATACCCAGGGGCTTGGCCCGTCGCGCGAAGGCGCGCTCCGGACCTGGTGGGTCCCCGTGGCGCGGCTTCGCGCCGCGACGGCAAAGCCCCTGCACCTTGACCGTAAGAAAACCGATGGGTTTCCAAAGGCCGTCGGCCTTTGGCGGGTCCAGGGCAGAGCCCTGGCCTTGGCTTCCTCTATCAGTCAATCACTGGAAGGGCTGGTACAACTAGGGTCTTTCATACCGACCCTTGGCATCAAACGTATCGCCGCAGAAACCCACAGATCGCGTCGTATTCCGCCCGCGCCGCGGCTCCAGTGAACCGGGCGCGCATGAACCCGTGGATCATCCCGCGTGCTTCGCGATAGGTCACATCGACACCATCCAGTGCCAGTCGCGAGGCATAGAGCCGCCCGTCGTCACGCACCGGGTCGAATTCGGCCGAATGCACGAAGGCTGGCGGCAGCCCGCGATAGTCCGCCGCCAATGCCGGCCGCGCATAGGCCGAGCGGTCCCCGTCCGGCAGCAGCATTTGGTAGTAGTCGCGGCATGCCGCCGTGGTCAGGCCAAACCCGGTGGCATTCTCCACGTACGACGGCATCGCCATATCGCTCCCGGTCACAACGTAGATCACCGCCTGGGCGCGGATCGGGGGCGCGATCCGGTCGCGCGCCGCCAGGCACAGGGCCACTGCCAGGTGCCCGCCCGCGCTGTCCCCCACCACCGCGATCCGCCCCGCCTCGGCGGCAAAGGCATCCGGGTGGGCTGCGACATGGCGCAACACCCCCAGGCAATCGTCGAACGCCGCGGGGTGCGGATGTTCCGGCGTCAACCGATAGTCCACGCTCACCACCGTGGCCCCGGTCTGGGCGCAAAACCCCCATGCGATGGGGTCCGAGCTGTCCAGGTCGCCCTTCATGAACCCGCCGCCATGCATGTAGATCACGCAACCCCCGCTCGGCTGGGCCGCGCGATACACCCGCACCGGCACGTCATGCCCGGGCACCACGATCACCCGGTCATCCACCACCATATCGGCCGGCGGCGGCTTGGCGATCGCAGCGGTGTAGCGGCCCCACGCCGCCCGCTGCTCGCCGATTGTCGAGCCGGAATAGGCATGTTTCTGCGCCTCGGTGATCACCGCCATGTCGGGATGCAGCGTTGCCATCAGGCGATCGCCCGCGCCAGAAAGGCATCGGCCGTGGCATTGGCGGCGCGCGAAAGGGCCAGCGGGAAACTGGTAAAACCATGCGCGCCGCCGGGATACACCGCCAGTTCCGCGGCATTGCCCGCCGCCGACCACCGCCCCCACATGAACAGCGAGTCGTCCATCAACGCATCCTTGGTGCCGATGGTGAACAGTGCCGGGCACAGCCCACGCAGGTCGGCATACAATGGCGAGATATCAGGTACCCGCCGGTCGTTCACCCCCGGCAGGAAGGCATCGCAGAATTTCTCGATGTCCAGTGTCCGCAACACCAGCCGCTCATTGCCGAAGCTGCGCTGGCTCGGCGTCATCGCCAGGTCGAAGCAGCCGAACACCAGATTGGCTCCACGGAACCCGGCATAGCCATGCTTGTCGCGCATCCGCAACAGGGTCACCGCCGACAAATGCCCACCCGCCGACTCGCCGCCGATCGTCAGCCGGTCGGTGCCGAATTTCTCCGTGCAGTTCCGCACCAGCCACACCGCCGCCGCCTCGCAGTCATCCGGCCCCGCCGGGTACGGGTGCTCCGGGGCCAGCCGGTACTCCACGCTCACACAGGCCATGCCGGTGCTGGTGACGATCCGTTCCAGCATCGGGTCCTGCAGGTCCGATTCGCCAATCACCCAGCCGCCGCCATGGATATGCAGGTATACTCCGGTCGGCTTCTCCGGCGCGATCACCCGCAGCTTGATCTTCCCGCCGGGCCCATCGATCTCCCAAACCTGCGCCCGCGGCGATTTCGGCGGCAGCGGAAACGGCCCCTTGTCCTGCCGCCGCGCCTCGCGCGTGGCCTGAGCACCGACATCCCACCATTCGGGCATCGGCGTCATCAGCTTGACCAGAAGTTCGTTGAACGCCCGCGTCTCCGCGGTGATCGCCTCGTCGGCGAAAACAGCGGGATCGAGCGGCAGGATCGAGGGCGAAAATACCATGTGCACTTACTCCGCAGCGGCGGCGGCAACCGGCCGCAGATCGGTTGAATAGGCCAGGCTGACC
>JBBQOT010000106.1:0-7938 GCA_038331165.1 Acetobacterales bacterium | reverse complement strand
CGTTGATGCCCATGTGGCGGCGGGCACCCCCCGCCGCCACACCACGGGCCGGGGGCAAAGCCCTGGCCTCGCCTTTTCTGACCGGTGACCCCCTATGTCGCTCGGTGTGAAAGTGAAACGGGTGGCGGAAGTAATCCCGCCCCCCGTTCCGCCTGTCTACCGCCGCGGCGGCGCCGGGGCGAACGATGGCGGCGGGGTATCGTCGTCCTCCGCCGGTGGCGGCGCGATTTCGATCTTCACCGTGCTCGGGTCAACCGTCGAAGGCGCGTCGAGAAACCCGGTAA
The DNA here is from genome assembly GCA_038331165.1 of Acetobacterales bacterium. Classification (GTDB taxonomy): domain Bacteria; phylum Pseudomonadota; class Alphaproteobacteria; order Acetobacterales; family Acetobacteraceae; genus CAMDGX01. The sequence goes on along the minus strand of JBBQOT010000106.1, from coordinate 7,654 downwards.
CCAGGATCGGGAACGCAATCACCAGCGCCACCATGATCAGCTGCAGCCCCACCCACGGCAGCGCCCCCCAATAGATATCCGACGTCTTCACGCTTTTGGGCACCACGCTGCGCAGATAGAACAACGCGAAGCCGAACGGCGGGTGCATGAACGAGGTCTGCATGTTCACGCACAGCATCACCCCGAACCAGATCAGCGACGCATCGGCGCCCACCACCGGGGTCAGGATCTTCTGCGCCACCGGCGCCAGCATCGGCACGATGATGAACGCGATCTCGAAGAAATCGAGAAAGAACGCGATGAAGAAGACGAACAGGTTCACCGCCGCCAGGAACCCCCACACTCCGCCCGGCAGGCCGGTCAGCATGTGCTCCACCCACAGATTGCCGTCCACGCCGGCAAAGGTGATGGAAAAGCAGGTGGCACCCACCAGGATGAACGCAACCATCGAGGTAATCCGCATGGTCACCTGAAACGCCTGCACAATCAGGTCATGCAAATCCTTGGTGCGCCAGGCCCGCCAGCACAGCCATATGATCGAGGCGAACATCACCGTGAACACCAACTGGAACAGCGGCGACTTGAACGCCACCATGCCGATCAGCGTGCCGATGATCGCCGCGGCAAGGCCGCCGAGCGCCACAATCCAGTCGAACCGGCTGAGCGGCGCATTGCGCACCACCGCCAGCACAATGGCGCCGATCGCCCCCATCGCACCAGCCTCGGTCGGCGTGGCCAGCCCCATCATGATGGTGCCCAGCACCAGGAAAATCAGCACGCCGGCGGGGATGATGCCCCACATCGACTTCACGAACAGCGGCCAGCCAGTCAGCGTGCGCGGCACCGGCGGCACATGCTCCGGACGGAACAGCGTGAGGAAAAACGTGTAGCCGGCAAACAGCGCGATCTGCATCAGCGACGGGCCCCACGCACCCAGATACATATCGCCCACCGAACGGCCCAGCTGGTCGGCCAGCACCACCAGCACCAGCGACGGCGGCACCAACTGGGTAACAGTGCCCGATGCCGCCAGCACGCCGGTGGCATAGCGGATGTTATAGTTGTGGCGCATCATCACCGGCATGGTGATCATCGCCATGGCGATCACCTGGGCCGCCACCGTGCCAGTGATGGCGCCAAGAATGAACCCCACGATGATCACCGAATAGCCCAGCCCGCCCTTCAACGGCCCGAACAGCTGGCCCATGCTTTCGAGCATGTCCTCGGCCAGCCCGCATTTCTCCAATATGGCGCCCATGAAGGTGAAGAACGGGATCGCCAGCAACAGGTCGTTGGCCAGGATGCTGCCAAAGATGCGGCCCGGAATCGCTTGCAGGAACGACAGGCCGAAAAAGCCGTGCTCGATCGCGATGAAGCCAAAGAACAGCCCCACGGCCGACAGCGAGAACGCCACCGGGAAGCCGAACAGCATGAACACCACCAGGCCGCCAAACATCAGCGGCGGCATCCACTCCAGCGGGATCATTGCAGCGGCCTCTCGTAATGCGCCTCAAGGTCGGGAATATCGTACCCGCGCAGGGCGGCGATGCGCTTGATCAGTTCCGACATGCCCTGCAACGCCACCAGCACCAGCCCCACCGGCACCAGTATCTTCACCGGCCAGCGCAACAGCCCACCGGCATTGGTCGACACTTCGCTGGGGAAGGACTGCAAAAAAAACGGCCACGACAGCCAGGCCAGCAACAAGCAGCTGGGAATGAGGAACAGCACGGTGCCGGTCATATCGACCCATATCTGCCCGCGGCGGCTGAGCGTCATGTACCAAAGGTCCACGCGCACATGCTCATTCTTCTTAAGCGTGTAGCTGGCCCCCAGCATCACCACCACGGCGAACATGTACCATTGCAGCTCCAGCCACGCGTTGGAACTGATATCGTAGGCATAGCGCACCATGGCATTGCCTGCACTGACTACACAGGCCAACAGGATCAGCCAGTCGCAAACCTTGCCCAAAGACTGGTTGACCCAATCCACCGCACGGCTAAATGCAAGCAGAGGTTTCACGCCCCGCGCCCCTTCCCGAATTGATTGTTCCGGTACAACCGGCAGCCCCATCCAACCGCCGCACGCAATCCAAACTTCGCCATTCCATCGCGTCTTTACCGTTTGTGACGGAAAAGGGAAGGGCAAATACCAATCCGGCTCATTATTGACCTACGACAGAAAGCAAGACCACCGCGAAGCCCCATAGGCGCGAAGAGAAGGAAGGCGAGGGCTCTGCCGTCGCGGCGCGAAGCCGCGCCACGGGACCCGCAAAGGGTCAGAGACCCTTTGATCCCACGATTTTTAGTGGCCGCACCGGCTACCATCGGTCAAACCCGAATATCAACCCGGGGCTGCTAGCGCAGCCAGGGCAATCGGGTTTGCGACGACATCGTAGCTCTTGCCGCCATCTCCCATCAAAAACCGTCATTGCGAGCCCTTGCGAAGCAATCCAGAACCGCAAGGTCCGCCGTGCGCCTTCGCGCGACGGTCCAACCCTGGCCCCCTTTTTATAAAAAGTCAAAACTTCCAATAGGTTGGTAATTCCGGAACGCCAGCAGCCCCAGATCAACATGCCGGTTCGACTGATGGCAGCGGCCACGGCCCCTAAAGGTCATGGGATCAAAGGGTCTCTGACCCTTTGCGGGTCTGGGCAGAGCCCAGCCTTACCTTCTCTTCGCGCTTATCTGGCTTCGTCCCGGCCTGCTTGCCTGAGTGTCACCCTAACCGACGATTGGCACAAACGCCCCCCACCCCTTGCCGCCGCCAAATCGCCGGACAAGACTCCCCCGACAAGGCGCAGGAGGGCAACGATGAACGCGGAATACATTGTGGTGGGCGCCGGTTCGGCCGGCTGCGTCGTGGCCGCCCGGCTGGCCGAAGGCGGCGCCAACGTCGTGCTGCTAGAAGCCGGCCCGCGCGACCGGCTACCGTGGATTCACATCCCCGCCGGCGTCCTGAAGCTGATCAACAACCCGAAGGTGAACTGGATGTTCGCCTCCGAGCCCGAGCCAGGCACCGCGGGCCGGCCGATCCACTGGCCACGCGGGCGCGTACTCGGCGGGTCCAGCTCGATCAACGGCATGCTCTACGTCCGCGGCCACGCCGCGGATTTCGACGCCTGGGCGCAAATGGGCGCCCGCGGCTGGAGCTATGACGAAGTGCTGCCGTTCTTCCGCAAATCGGAAAACTACATCCAGGGCAAGTCCGATCTGCGGGGCAAGAATGGCCCACTACAAGTGGAGGACTACCGCACAATCCTGCCGCTCACCCACCGCTTCGTCGAGGGCGCCCAACAGGCCGGCCACCCAATCCGCCCCGACCTGAACGACGGCGAACAAACCGGCGTCGGTTACTCGCAAAACACCCGCCTCGGCCGCTGGCGTGGCTCCACCGCGCAAACCTTCCTCGCATCGGCGCGCCACCGCGCGAACCTGCGCGTGCAAACCGATGCCCAGGCCGGAAAGCTGATCTTCGACGGCCGGCGCTGCGTCGGCGTCACCTTCCGCCGAGGCGACGCAATGCACGAACTGCGCGCCAGCCGCGAGGTCATCCTGTGCGGCGGCACGGTCAATTCGCCGCATCTGCTGCACGTCTCCGGCATCGGCCCCACCGAACATCTGGCCGGCATCGGTGTGGAAACCCTGCACCACCTGCCCGGCGTCGGCGCCAACCTGCAAGACCACTACGTGGCCCGCGTGTCGCACCGCGTGCGCGGCAGTATCTCGGTCAACCAGTTATCGACCGGGCTGCGGTTGCTGGGCGAAGTGGCGCGCTTCGCCTTCACCGGCCGCGGCGCGCTTACCTTCGGCGTCACCACAGCCCAGGTGTTCTGCGCCTCGCGCGAAGGACTCGCCAGCCCCGATCTGCAACTCCTGTTCACCCCAGCAACCCACGACCCGCTGCGCTTCGGCAAGCTGGAACGCGAAGGCGGCATGACAGTCGCCGTCTGCCCAGTGCGCCCCGACAGCCGCGGCACCATCATGGCCACCTCGGCCGACCCGTTCGCCCGCCCACGCATCCAGCCGAACTACCTCTCCGCGCCGTCAGACCAGGCCGTGCTCGCCGCCGGCATCCGGCTCACCCGCACCATCTTCGCCAGCCCCGCCCTGGCGCAACACAGCGTGGTCGAAACCCTGCCCGGGCCACAGGTCCAAAGCGACGCCGAGCTGCTCGACTACATGCGCCGCTTCGGCAACACGCTCTACCACCCGGTCGGCACCTGCCGCATGGGCGAAGGCCCCGGCGCCGTGGTCGATTCGCGCCTGCGCGTGCACGGCATCGGCGGGCTGCGCGTCATCGACGCCTCGGTGATGCCGGCACTGACCTCGGGCAATACCAATGCTCCAACCATCATGATCGGGGAGAAGGGGGCTTCGATGATATTGGAGGACGCGAGACAAGCGTGAAGTAAGTCCCTTCTTTTTGTGAACAAAAAGAAGCAAAAAAACTTTATCCGTTGTACGGGGTCACCTGGATAGTGCGACGGCTCTTCCACGCGCCAGGTGGGCTTACGAAGCGCCGTCCGGCGCCTCGGGGAAAAATTTCTCTTGCCAACGGTGATGTTGTTAGGTATTAAAATAGACATGAAAGGTCAACCACACCCCCTTGCCACTCAGTTCGCAAGCCTGCGTGCCGCCGCCGAGGCGCACACCAGTCGCTGCTGGCTGACCGCGGCACTGGAAGCCATGATCATGACCGCCCTGGCCCGCATTTTCGGCCAACTGGAAGAAATCATCCGCCTCTGGCAAGCCGGCCTCCTCCCCGCCCTGCCAAACCGCCCCAGCATTCCCCCCGTTCACCAGCCCCAAGCCGACGCCGCGCCGCCCACCCGCGCCCGCCACGCGCCGTCACCCCGCGCTGCTAAGCCGCGCCACGCCAAAAGCCGCCCGGCTCCCATAAACATCCGCTCCAGTTGCAACCCATCACCGCGCCCCCGCGCTGCACAACCATCGCGCACCCGACCACCCAAGCCCGAACCGCGCGCCCTGCCGCGCATACCGCGCCGGCACCCCCACCAACCCGCCACCGGCCCTCCAGCCAGGCCGTTTTTCCAGTGGCCTTCGGCCAAAAGCACCGTCGCATGACCTTATTGTTTCGTTTTCGAAACAATAAGGTGCGCGATCATTTTCCGCGTTGCCCCACGAAATGCCGACGGAAATTAGAAACCAAAATTCAAGGTCCAGGGGCTTGGCCCGTCGCGCGAAGCCGCGCTCCGGACCTGGTGGGGTCCGGGGCGAAGCCTCGGCTTGCTTACCCCAACCGCTGCTTCAACGCCGCGTTGACCAGGCCAGGATTCCCCTTCCCGGCCATTGCCTTCATCACGTTACCCACGAAGAACCCGAACAGTTTGTCTTTGCCCGACCGGTATTCCGCCACCTTCTCCGGGTTGGCGGCGATCACCGCCGCAACCGCCGCGTCGATCGCCCCGGTATCGGTCACCTGGCGCAGGCCCTTCGCGTCGATGATGGCGGCGGGGTCCCGCCCGGTTTCGACCATCGCCTCGAACACCTCCTTGGCGATCTTGCCGTTGATCGTGCTATCGGCCATCAGGTCGAGCAGCCGGCCGAGGGCAATGGCGGTCACCGGCGGGTTCTCGATTGTCCGCCCGGTACGGTTCATCGCCGCGAAGAAATCCCCGGTCACCCAGTTGGCCGCCACCTTGGCGTCACGCCCGCTTGCGACCGCTTCGAAGAACAATGCCGTCGCCTGCTCGGCCACCAGCACGCCGGAATCGTAGGCGCTCAGCCCATAGTCGGCGATGAAGCGCGCCTGCTTGGCGTCGGGCAATTCCGGCAGGGCGGCACGCAGTTCGTCCACCCATGCCTGCTCCAGCACCACCGGCAACAAATCGGGGTCGGGGAAATAGCGATAGTCGTGCGCATCTTCCTTGCTCCGCATCGGCCGGGTTTCGCCCTTGTTCGGGTCGAACAGCCGGGTTTCCTGCGCCACCGTGCCGCCGGATTCCCAAACGCCGATCTGGCGCAGCGCCTCGGCCTCCACCGCCTGCATCACGAAGCGCACGGAGTTCACGTTCTTCACCTCGCAGCGCGTGCGATACGCCTCGCCGGCGCGGCGAACCGACACGTTGACATCGGCGCGCAGCGATCCCTCCTCCATGTTGCCGTCGCAGGTGCCAAGGTAGCGCAGGATCGAGCGCAGCTTCTTCACATAGGCGCCGGCCTCCTCCGGCGAGCGGATATCGGGCTCGGACACGATCTCCATCAGCGCCACGCCGGAACGGTTCAGATCGATGAAACTCTTCGTCGGATGCTGGTCGTGCAGCGACTTCCCCGCGTCCTGTTCCAGATGCAGCCGGGTAATGCCGATCTGCTTGGTGCTGCCGTCGGCGAGTGCGATCTCCACCGTGCCGGCGCCGACGATCGGGTGCTCGAATTGGCTGATCTGATAGCCCTGCGGCAGGTCGGCATAAAAGTAGTTCTTGCGGTCGAACCGGCTGACCAGGTTGATCTGCGCATCCAGCCCCAGCCCGGTGCGCACCGCCTGCGCGATCGCCTCGCGGTTCGGCACCGGCAGCATGCCGGGGAAGGCGGCATCGACGAAGCTCACCTGGCTGTTCGGGGGCGCGCCGAACGCGGTGGCCGCACCACTGAACAGCTTGGACTTGCTGATCACCTGGGCATGGACTTCCAGCCCCACCACCACTTCCCACGCCCCGGTCGAACCCTCGATGGTATACGCCATGCCTCAGCCCCCCGCCCGGATGCCAGGCATCGCCGTGAAGTTGGCCGCGCGCTCCAAGGCCGCACCCACGGCAAACACCGTCTCTTCGTCGAACGGCCGCCCCAGCACCTGCAACCCCAGCGGCAGGCCCTGCGCATCCAGCCCGGCCGGCACCGACAGCCCCGGGATGCCGGACATGTTCGCCGGCACGGTGAAGATGTCGTTCAAGTACATCGTGATCGGGTCGTCCATCTTCTCGCCTTGGGCGAAGGCAGCGGTGGGGGTGGTTGGCGTCACCAGCGCGTCGACGCGGGCGAAAACATCGGTGAAATCCTTGAGCATCAGCGCCCGCACCTTCTGCGCCTTGAGGTAATAGGCATCGTAATAGCCGGCCGAGAGCACATAGGTGCCGATCATCACCCGCCGCTGCACCTCGGCGCCAAAACCCTCGGCGCGCGTGTTCTCATACAGCGCCGCCAAATCCTCGCCGGCGGATCGCGCGCCGTAGCGCACCCCGTCATAGCGCGCCAGGTTCGACGACGCCTCGGCCGGTGCCACGATGTAATAGGTCGCCAGGCCATACTTGGTGTGCGGCAACGACACGTCGACGATCTCCGCCCCCGCGTCGCGCAGCCACCCCAGCCCCTGCTGCCACAGCGCCTCGATCTCCGGCGCCATGCCGTCCATGCGGTATTCGCGCGGCACGCCGATGCGCAGCCCCTTCACCCCGCGCCGGCAGGCCGCGGCGAAATCCGGCACCGCCAGGTCGGCGCTGGTCGAATCCTGCGCGTCAAACCCGGCCATCGAGCCCAACAGGATCGCCGCGTCCTCCACCGTGCGCGCCAGCGGCCCGGCCTGATCCAGCGACGAGGCGAACGCCACCACGCCCCAGCGGCTGCACCGCCCGTACGTCGGCTTGACGCCCACGATGCCGCAGAAACTGGCCGGCTGGCGGATCGAGCCGCCG
>JBBQOT010000105.1:0-7960 GCA_038331165.1 Acetobacterales bacterium | reverse complement strand
CGACCAACCCGATGAAATACTTGGTGGCCCCCCGCTTGCTGGCCGGGCTGCTGGCGCTGCCGCTACTGGTGGTGGTGGCCGACATTCTCGGGGTGCTGGGCGGGTTCATCATCGCGGTCGCCAAGCTGGGGTTCAATCCAGTGACCTACCTGGCCGACACGATGCGGTTCGTACAGACCGAAGACGTGGTGTCGGGCCTGGTGAAGGCGGCGGTGTTCGGCTTCATCATCACGCTGATGGGCTGCTACCACGGCTACACCAGCCGCGGCGGCGCGCAGGGTGTGGGCAGCGCCACCACCGCGGCCGTGGTCACGGCGTCGGTGCTGATCCTGGCGCTGGACTATGTGCTGACCGAGATGTTCTTCACCAAATGAGCGACACGGTCCCCAAGATCCGATTGCGCGGCGTCACCAAGCGGTTCGGCGACAAGCTGGTGTTGGACGGCATCGACCTCGACATCGCGTCGCGCACCTCCATGGTGGTGATCGGCGGCTCCGGCTCGGGCAAATCCGTGCTGATCAAATGCATCCTTGGCCTGATCGAGCCGGATTCCGGCAGCATCGAGATCGACGGCCAGGATGTGCTGCACCTGCCGCCGCGCGAGCGCGAGGCAATTCGGGCCCGCATCGGCATGCTGTTCCAGAACGGCGCGCTGTTCGACAGCATCTCGGTGGCCGATAACGTTGCCTTCGGCCTGCTGGCGCTCAAGAAGGCCTCGCGTACCGAGGCCCGCGCCCGCGCCGACGAGGTGCTGGCGCAGGTCGGCCTGGCCGCCAGCGTCGGCGATCTTTCCCCCGCCGAACTGTCCGGCGGCATGCAGAAGCGGGTGGCGCTGGCCCGCGCCATCGCGGCGGCGCCCGACATCCTGTTTTTCGACGAACCGACCACCGGGCTCGACCCGATCATGGGTGCGGTGATTGACGGGCTGATCGTGGAACAGGTGCGCCGCATGGGTAGCACCGCCATCGCCATCACCCACGACATGGCGAGCGCGCGGCGCATCGGCGATCGCGCGGCGATGATCCACAAGGGCCGCATCGTCTGGGAGGGTCCGGCCGCCAGCCTGATGGACAGCGGCAACCCAATGGTCGACCAGTTCACCCACGGGCGGCGAGACGGGCCGATCCAGATGGAGCTGCGCAAATAGCCGGCGTCTACAATGCCAAGCGGCCTCGTGATTGATCGATGTGGGAAGGCAAGGCCAGGGCTTCGCCCTGGACCCACCAAAGGCCGGCGGCCTTTGGAAACCCATTTATAAGCCTACAATCAAGGTCCAGGGGCTTGGCCCGTCGCGCGAAGGCGCGCTCGGGACGTGGTGGGTCCAGGGAGAAGCCTTGGCCTTGCCTTGTCGTGGTGGCTCGCGATCGCCCAGACGGGATACCCGCCCTTGGCGCATCGCCCCGCCGCCTCTACACAGCGCGCCATGACCGACGCCATCCGCGTAAGCGGCCTGACCAAGCGCTACGGCGCAACCCTGGCCGTTGACGCCATCGACTTTGCCGCCCCGCGCGGCGCCACCATCGGCCTGCTCGGCGGCAACGGCGCTGGCAAGACCACCACCATTGCCATGCTGCTCGGCCTGTTGATCCCCACCGCCGGCACCATCCACGTGTTGGGCCACGACATGGCGCGCGACCGTTTCGCCGCCCTGGCGCGGATGAATTTTTCCTCGCCCTACGTGGCGCTGCCCGCCCGCCTGTCGGTGGCCGAGAATTTGCGCGTCTATGGCCATCTCTACGGCGTGCCGGCCATCAACCGCCGCATCGCCGAACTGGCCGCCGAGCTGAACTTCGAAGACCTGCTCGACCGCCCCGCCGGCCAGCTCTCCGCCGGCCAGAAAACCCGCATCGCCCTGGCCAAGTCGCTGATCAACCGCCCCGAGTTGCTGCTGCTCGACGAGCCCACCGCCAGCCTCGACCCCGACACCGGCGACATGGTGCGCAGTTGGCTGGAGCGCTACCGCGAGCAGACCGGCGCCACCATCCTGCTGGCCAGCCACAACATGGCCGAGGTGGAGCGCCTGTGCACCGACGTGCTGATGATGAAGGCCGGCCGCATCGTCGACCGCGGCAGCCCGGCCGACCTGCTGACCCGCTACGGCCGCGACGACCTGGAAGACGTTTTCCTCGACATCGTCCGCAACCGGCGGGAAGCCACGCCATGAATGTCGCCCTTATGGCGTCCGCCCGCCGCCTCTGGGGCCTGATGTACCGTCATCTTGCACTGTATCGCCGTTCGTGGCCGCGGTTGCTGGAACTCACCTACTGGCCGACCCTGCAGATGTGCATCTGGGGCTTCACCTCGGCCTTCATCGCCAGCCGCATCGGCGTGGGCGGGCAGATCGCCGCCGGCATCCTGCTGGGCGGCGTGCTGCTGTGGGAGGTGGCGTTGCGCAGCCAGATGGGGGTGGCGATCTCCTTCCTGGAGGAGATTTGGTCGCGCAACCTGGGCCATGTCTTCGTCTCGCCGCTGCGCCCGTGGGAGATGGTGGTAGCCCTGATCGCCATGAGCGCCATTCGCATGACCATCGGCGTGCTGCCGGCCATCCTGCTGGCCTGGGCGCTGTATGCCTTCAACCTGTTCGACCTCGGCCCGGTGCTGATTTTGTTCGCAATCAACCTGATGGCGATGGGCTGGTGGATCGCGCTGGGCGTGGTTTCGCTGATCCTGCGCCATGGAGCGGGGGCCGAGGCGTTGGCCTGGTCGGTGCTGTTCGGCATCACCCCGTTCGCCGCGGTGTTCTACCCGGTCAGCGTGCTGCCCTTCTGGCTCCAGCCGGTCGCACTCGCCCTGCCGGCGGCGCATGTGTTCGAGGGCATGCGCGCAGCCCTGGACACCGGCATCATCCGCTGGGACCATCTGGCCTGGGCGATCGGCCTCAACCTCGCCTGGGCGCTTGCCGCCACCCTGCTGTTCGCCCGCCAATTCCGTGCCGCCCGCACCAGCGGCGCCCTGCTCGCCATCGGAGAATGACGCCCATGACCCCGACCTCGTTCTGGCTGATCCGCCACGCCTTGGTCGAAGAATCCGCGCGTGCCTTTCTGTATGGCAGCACCGACGTGCCGGTGTGCGAAACCACGCTGATGGACCAGGGGCCGATGTACGCCGCCCTGGCCAAGCGCCTGCCGCGCCCCGCCCATTGGGCCTGCACCCCGCTGTCGCGCACGCGGCGCACCGCCGAGGCGATTTTCCGCGCCGGCTACCCCACCCAGACGCTGGAGGTCATCCCCGGGCTGATCGAACAGTCCATGGGCGACTGGCACGGCACGCGGCACCACGAACTGCCCGCCAAGCTGGCCGAGCCCGCCCATCCGTTCTGGCCGCTGTCGGGCACCGAACGCCCGCCGGGCGGCGAGAGCATGGCCGAGGTGATCAGCCGTGCCGGCACCGCACTGGAAGACCTCGCCGCCCGCCATCGCGGCGAAGACCTGGTGATCGTCAGCCACGGCGGCACCATCCGCGCCGCCCTGGCCCACGCGCTGGGCATCAGCGCCACCAACGCGCTGCATCTGTCGGTGGCCAATCTCGGCCTGACCAGGCTGGAGCGCGAGCCCACCGGATGGCGCGTGGTGTGCGTCAACGAGTTGCCTGGCTACTGAAGTGCAACGCAGGAGACAATCCGGATGAGCGGAGCCGCGAAGTCACCGCGCGACTACCGGCTGGATTTCTTCCGCGGCCTGGCGCTGTTCCTGATTTTCCTCGACCACATCCCCAACAACCCGCTGGCGCACGCCACGCTGAAGACCTTCGCCCTGTGCGACGCCGCCGAGGTGTTCATCCTGATCTCGGGCTACACCGCCGCCCTGGTGTATGGCCGTGCCTTGGCGCGCGACGGCACGGTGATGGCCAGCCTGCGCATCTGGCGCCGGGTCTGGCAGCTGTACGTTGCCCATCTGCTGGTGTTCCTGGTCTATTCCGCCCAGGTCGCCTACGCCATGTCGCGCATCACCAACCCGCTTTTCGTCGAGACGCTGGGCCTGGGCGAGTTCCTGCAACGGCCCGACATCACCCTGGTGCGGCTGATGCTGCTGGCGTTCCAGCCGGCCTATCTCGACATCCTGCCGCTGTACATCGCCCTGCTCGGCGTCTTTCCGCTGTTCCTGCTGCTGCTGCGCTGGCATCGCGGGCTGGCGCTGGGGCTGTCAGCCGCATTGTACGTCGCGGCACGGTATTGGGAATTCAACCTGCCCGGCAACCTCGATTCCGACGGCTGGTATTTCAACCCCTTTGCCTGGCAGTTCCTGTTCATGCTCGCCGCGTCCGTCGGCGTGCGCCATGCCGCAGCAAGCGGCCAGGGCGCGGCCACAGTGCCCACTTGGCTGGTTGTACTGGCCGCCGCGTTCGCTGCCTTCGCCTTTGTCATCCAGTTCTCCTGGGTCCTGCATGAGGCCTTCCCCGCCGTGCCCGCGCTGTTGCGCCGGCTGCTGTGGCCGCTGGACAAAACCACGTTGGCGCCGCTGCGCATCCTCAGCGTGCTGTCGCTGGCCGTGCTGGTCGCCCGCTTCGTGCCGCGCGACGCCGGCTGGCTGACCGGGCGGCTGGGCTGGCCGGTGGTGCTGTGCGGCCAGAACTCGCTTGACGTGTTCTGCCTGGGCATTCTCCTATCGGTGCTCGGCGGCATTCTGCTCACCGAGTTCGGCTTCGCCCCGGCGGCGGTGGCCCTGGTCAACCTCGGGGGGGTGACGGCGATGTTGGCGCTGGCGTTGGGAATCGCGTGGTACGAGGCTGGCGGACGCCTGCCGCCGCGCCCGGCCGCAGCACCGCGGGGCGCGCCATGATCGCCGTGCTCGCCCTCATGTTCGCCCTGGCATCCGGCCCGGCCGGCGCCGCGGCACCCGATGCGCCGGCAGCCCCGCCCCCCGCGGTCGCCGCGCCCGCTGCCACCTGCCGGCTGCCCGCCGGGTTCGCCGAAGCACCCGTCGCCTTGCCGCATGCCCGCGCCGCGGTGGCCGCCCGCAAGCGGCTGGTGGTGATGGCGCTCGGCGGCACGCCGATGGCCAGCGGCGTCGCCGGTGACGCGGCCTTGGGCTATCCCGCCCGCATGGGCGCCCATCTCGCCCGCCTGCTGCCGGGGGTGGAGGTCGTCATTGACAACCGCGCCATCCCGAACCGCTCGGCCCGCTCGATGGGCCAGCGCCTACCGGAGGAAATCGCCCAGGTTCGGCCCGACTTGGTGATCTGGGCCAGCGGCAGCCGCGACGCGCTGCGCAAGACCGACCTCGCCGTCTATGCCCGCACGCTGCAAGGTGGCATCGCCGCGATCCGCGCCGGCGGCGCCGACGCGATGCTGATCGACACGCAATACGCCCCCGGGTGGGCCGCGATCCCGATGCTGGACGACTACCGCGAAGTGATCGAGACCGTCGCCGAAATGGCCGAAGCACCGCTGTTTCCGCGCCACCTGCTGATGCAGGACTGGCACGACCACGGCGTGATCAACCTCGCCGAAACCGACCAGGGGCAACAGGTGGCACTGGCCCGGCTGCTGTTCGACTGCCTGGGCGATGCCCTGGCGCGCATGGTCGCGCGCGGTCTGGCGCCGTAATGCCGACCGCAGTTGAGTATGAAGCTTGCCCAGGAAGAATGGGGCTTCGTCCCAAACCCCACCAGAACCGGAGCGCGCCCTCGCGCGACGGCCAAGCCCCTGGACCTTAAACACATGCTTATAAATGGGTTTCCAAAGGCCGTCGGCCTTTGGTGGGTCCAGGGCAAAGCCCTGGCCTTGCCTTCTTTCAACGGTCAATCGTCAGGTAGATCTTGAATGATCGCGCGCGCCCAATTGTTGGTGATGCTGCTGGCCTTGGCCGTGTCCCCGCTGACCGCCGGCGAAATGCGCGAACAGAGCATGGACTCGGTCGCCCTTGGCCGCACCTGGAGCTACTCGGTCTACCTGCCCGACGGCTACGACGGCGGCAGCGCGCGCTATCCGGTGATCTATCTGCTGCCCGGCCTCAGCGTTCGCCGCGGCGAATGGCTGGAACTGGCGCTGCCGAGCCTGGTCGATACCGCCATCGCCGACGGCGCCACCAACATGCCCATCGTGGTGGTGCCGGAAATCGGCGCCTCGTGGGGCATCGACGGGCGCGAACGCATGCAGACCGCGCTGGCCGAGGATTTGCCGGACGAGATCGAGCGCCGCTTCCGAACCATCCCGGGGCGTGGCGGGCGGGCGATCGCCGGCATTTCGGCCGGCGGCTTCGCCGCGCTGCGCCTGGCGATGCTGCGGCCCGACCGCTATGCCGCCGTGGCCGTGCTCAGCCCGGCGATTTACGTGCCCGAGCCGCCGGCCAATTCCGGCGCCCGCCGTTCCGCCGTGTTCGGCGAGCATGATTTCGACCCGGCGATCTGGCGGGCGCTGAACTACCCCGCCCTGTTGCCCGGCTTTCGCGCCGCCGGCGTATCGCTGCCGCTGTATATCGGCAGCGGTGCGGCCGACGCGCTGGGCATCGCTGCGCACGCCATCCGGCTGGATGCGGTATGGCGCGAGAGCGGCATGACGGCGCAACTGCACTTGATCGACGGCGGCCACACCTATGCCGTGTGGCGCGCCCTGCTGGCCGAGGCGCTGGTCTTCCTGCTGCGCTGCACCGACCCGGCCACGGTGGCGACCGGCCGGTGAACCGCGGCTTGCGCCGTTCGCGGATCGCCGCCGTGCCCTTGGCGTAGTCTTCGGTCAGGGCGCTCAACAGGTTTCTGCTTTCGTCGCGTCACTGCTGGCCCACGCCCGACGCCCTTCGCGGGTGCAAATTTGCCTTGGGCCGCGAATGCGGGGGCGGGCTGAGCCGTTGCTCAGGCTAGGTAGTTTCCGAGGCTGACCATGGTACGTCCTGTGGCAATAACATCGAGTCATCGAAGTTACAGCGGCTTCTTGGGATATCTTGATTGCGATAGGAGACGATAGGGTCAGCATCCGGACGCTGGGTGGCTTTCGAGTGCTCGCGTAAAGTCATTTCCGCACAGATGCGGAATATTGTTTATATGGGAAAATCCAGAATGAAAATGCAGGAACACGTATACAAGATCGTCGAGATCACCGGTTCGTCGGAAAAGAGTGTCGACGACGCGATACAGAAGGCAATCGCTCGCGCATCTAAGACGCTTAATCATCTTCGTTGGTTTGAGGTAACCCAAACACGAGGGCATATTGAGAAGGGGAAGATCAATCACTACCAAGTGACAATGAAGATCGGATTCACACTTGAAGATACAGAATAATATTCGCTCTTATCGTGTAGGCTGTTGGAGGGTATCCTCGGCCGATGAATTTGGAGCATTGCCGATGGACAGGGCGATCTTTCTGGCCTCGCTCTCCGGCATCGACCGGTTGAGTGCAGCGCCGCGAGGCATTGCGTAGTAATACTAACCCTTTTCATGATTGAGCGTTGGAGAACGTTCTGGCCAGGGCTCTGCCCTGGACCCGCCAAAGGCCGACGGCCTTTGGAAACCCATCAATAAGGTGCAGCGGCTTGGCCGTCGCGCGGAAGCGCGCGCGAGTCCTGCTGGGGTTTGGGGCGAAGCCCCATGTTTGCCTGACCATGAATCAGCGTTTTTTCTGGTTGGTATAACTGCTCACCCCCCCCCATGGTAGGATGTTGGCGAGGGCCAGTTCCCTGGAACCGACATCTTGACGCGGTAACGGGGCTTGCAATTCACCTTATCCGTGACTCGCGACACCTTCCTGGCTCTCTGCATGGATGACTCGATCGCCGTGATCCTGGCGCAGCAGAAGCCCACCCTGCCGCAGCCCGCCAAGAAGCTCCGGCCCGGCCGCCCCGGTGTCACGCACGCGCTGGCCGAACATCCCGACCGGGTCAACGAGGCGAGGCTGGTAGCCTGCCCGCACTGCGCCCATACGCTGGGCCCCGCCGACCAGGCCGACATCCACGCCTATGATCATATCGAGTTGCCGCCGATCGCGGGAGGAAGACGAGTCCACGGATAGAGTTTCTTGCTTTTCTTG
>JBBQOT010000104.1:0-7982 GCA_038331165.1 Acetobacterales bacterium | reverse complement strand
CACGCCGTCGATGTTCACCGCGTTCTGCCGGCGAAAATCGGCCAGCGTCATGTCCAGCACCGGGCCGAAGATGGCGATGCCGGCATTGGCCACCGCGATGTCGAGCCGGCCGAAATGGCGCATGGTTTCATCCACGCAATGCTTCCAGCCCGCCTCGTCGGTCACATCCTGCGCCATGAACATGGCACTGCCGCCGGCCGAGGTGATTTCGGCCTCCAGCGCCATGCCGCGTATGGCGTCGACATCGGTGATGACGACCGTCGCACCCTCGTTCGCCAGCACGCGGGCGCAGGCCGCCCCGATGCCGCTGGCGGCACCGGTGATGAACGCGACCTTGTCTTGTACCAGTCCCATGCTGCCCTACCCGAAGATTTCTGAATTGTGCTGCCCCAGCTTGGGCGAATCGCTGTGCGGATGCGGCCGCTGGCCGTCGAAGTTCAGCGGCAGCCCCATCACCGTCACCCCGCTGCCGGGCAGGGTGCGCTTCATGTCCATCGCGGCAAGCTGCTCGCTGGCGGCCAACTCGGCCACGTTGTTCACCGGCGCCACCGGCACGCCAACCGCGCCGAGGGCTGCCATCCATTCCGTGCGGCTGCGCGTCAACACCACCGCGGCGATCAACGGGATCAGCGCCGCCCGGTTGACGGCGCGCTTGCGGCCATCTTCGAAGCGCGGGTCGCTGCTCCATTCCGGGTGGCCGAGCGCCTGCGCGGTCTTGACGAACAGCCGGTCGTTGCCGGCGGCAATACAAATCGGCCGGTCTGCGGTCTCGAACACCTGGTAGGGAACCAGCAGGTTGCTGCCGGTGCCGTGGCGCTCGGGGACATTGCCGTTGAACAGATAGCCGTTCAGCGCCCCGCCCACCCAGCTGACCGCGCTCTCGAACAACGAACAGTCGATCACGCAGCCCCGGCCGGTCGCCAGCCGCTGCTGCAGCGCGCCGAGTGCGCCGATAACGCACCACATGCCGGTGGAAACGTCGTTGATCGCCGGCCCGCAGAAGGTCGGCGGGTCTTCCGGCCGACCGGTCATCGTCATCACCGCGCCGAACGCCTGCAACAGCGGGTCGAAGCCCGGCGCGTTGCGCAACGGCCCCTGGTGGCCAAAGGCCCAGATCGAGCAATAGATCAGGCGCGGGTTCACCCCGGTCATCACATCCGGCCCGATGCCCAGTTCGCCGACGATGCCCGGGCGCAGGTTCTGGATCAGGATGTCGGCCCCGCGCACCAGCTGCTTCAGCTTCTCCACATCCTCGGGGTTCTTGATGTCGAGCGTGACGGATTTCTTGTTGCGGTTGGTGGCGTGGAAGAACAGCGCATCGCCGTCGACGAACGGAGGCCCCCACAGGCGCGCATCGTCGCCGCCATCGGGCTTCTCCACCTTGATCACCTCGGCGCCCATATCGGCCAGGATCATTCCCGCCAGCGGCCCGGCCAGTGCCTGGCCCACCTCGATCACCTTGATGCCTGCCAGCGGCCCGCTCATGCGCATAGTTCCCTGTCGTTTCCCGTGGCTGCGAGCCTAGGCCGGCCTTCGGGGCAGCGACAAGAGGCAAGGGGACGTCTTCTTTTTGTGAACAAAAAGAAGCAAAAAAACTTCATCCATTGCGCCGATGCCTCCCGGTCGGCACCCGTCCAAGTCATAAAAGTTTTTTGGTTCTTTTTTTCAAAAAAGAACCGCTTCCTTCCTGCCGGCCTTCCACGCTAAGGGCTTGAGGTGAGATAAGTAAGGCCAGGGCTCTGCCGTTGCGGCGCGAAGCCGCACCGCAGGGACCCGCCAGAGGCAGCGCCTCTGGACTCAATTTGTTTAAGTGTTGTTTGGGGAAGGGGGCCATCACGGTGGTTGAAACATCCCGATGGCCCCCTTCCCCAAACAACACTTAAACGAATGGAGCCCAGAGGCGCTGCCTCTGGCGGGTCCAGGGCAGAGCCCTGGCCTTACTTATCTCACCTCAGGCCCTTACTGCAACCAGCCCAGCAGGACGGTAAGGGTCAGCAGCGACAGCGCGGTGCTGACCACCACCGTGTTGGCGGAGGCTTCCATCATGGTGCCGAAGCGGCGCGCCAGCAGGAAGGCGTTGGCGCCGGTGGGCATGGCGGCGGCCAGCACCACCACGGCGAACGCAGTGCCCCGGACGCCGGCCAGCCAGGCGAGGGCGGCAACCAACGCCGGCATGACAACCAGCTTCAGCGCGCTCGCCACCGCCACGTCGGCCAGGGCGCGCAGCCCCTCCGGCTTGGGCAGCGACGCGCCGAGGCAGAACAGCGCAAGCGGCGGGCCGGCAGCCCCCAGCAGCAACAGCAGCCGCTCGACCGGGGCGGCGAGGCCCAGGCCGGTGGCGCGCCACATCATCGCCAGGGCGATGCAGACCACCACGGGATTGCGCAGCAGCCCTGGCATAGTGGCGCGCAGCACCGCCAGGGGTCCGCGCCCGCCACCGGCATCGGCTTCGATCAGGATGGTGGCGAGCGGCAGCAACAGCCCCGAATGGAAGGCGACGACGGCCAGTAGATAGGCCACGCCCTCGGCGCCAAAGGCGCTGTCGACGATCGGCACGCCCAGCATCACCGTGTTGCCGAACACCGCGTTCAGCGCGAACACCGACGCCGTGGCCAACCGCGCCCGGAACACCAGGCGGGAGAACACGACGGCCACCAGGAACAGCAGGAAGGCGCCGACGATGAACGATCCCGCCACATCCAGCAACCGCAGCGGCGGGGCCGTGACCATCGAGCGGAACAGCAGGCTGGGCATGGCGAGGTAGAAGACGAAATCATTCATCCCCTTCAGCGCCGTGCCGTCGAGCAGCCGCAACCGCACCGCCGCGGCCCCCATGCAGATCAGCGCGAAGACCGGCGCGACGATGCCGAACAACACCCCCATGGGCTCAGCCCAGCGGCCGCGGGATCAGGTTCACTTCTGCATCAGCCCGGCCAAGAAGGCGTCGAGCCCGGACAGACGTGGACGCGCCAGTCGTTCTACCTGGACCACCGCCCGCACCGCGGCGACGGTGACGTTGAAATCGTCGTTGACCAGGACGTGGTCGAACTCGCCGGCATGGGACATTTCGCTGTCGGCCTGCGCCATGCGCCTGGCGATCGCATCGGGCAGGTCGCCGCGCTCGGCAAGGCGGGCTTCCAGCGCAGCGCGCGACGGCGGCAGGATGAACAGGCCGACAACCCGGCCGGGCAGCGCCGCTCGCACCTGCCGGTGGCCCTGCCAGTCGATGTCGAAAACGACATCGAGGCCGGCGGCGAGCCAGGCTTGCACCGGCGCGCGCGGGCTGCCGTAGCTGCGCTCGAACACCCCGGCGTGTTCCAGGAATCCGCCGGCCGCGACGGTCGCGGCGAATTCTGCCTGATCGCGAAAATGGTAGTCCATGCCGTCGGCTTCGCGCCGCCGGATGGCCCGCGTGGTCATGCTGACCGACAGCCGCAGGCCGGGTTCCTGCGCCAGCAGCGCACGGGTGACCGAGGTCTTGCCGGCGCCCGAGGGGGCGGAAATCACCAGGCAGAAGGCATCGCGGGCGATACTCATTCGACGTTCTGCACCTGTTCGCGCAGCTGCTCGATGGTGGCCTTCAGCTTCAGCCCGGTGGCGGTCAGCGCCACGCTGGCGCTTTTGGAGCACAGCGTGTTGGCTTCGCGGTTGAACTCCTGCACCAGGAAATCGAAGCGCCGCCCGATCGCCGCGCCCTCGGCCAACAGGGCGCGGGCGGCGTGCAGATGGGCGTCTAGCCGATCAAGCTCCTCGCGCACGTCCGATCGGCCGGCGAGGATGGCGACCTCCTGGGCGATGCGTTCCTGGGGCAAGGCCGGCAGTTCGGCCAGCAGGGCACGCACCGAGTCCAGCATGCGTGCCTTGTGCGCCGCCGGCTGGTCGGCTGCTTCCGCGGCGGCTTGCCGGCACAGTGCGGCGATCTCGTCCAGCTGGGTCGCCAACAGCGCCGCCAGCCGCGCCCCCTCGCCGCGCCGTGCGGTGACCATCGCGTCGAGCGCCAGGGCGAACCCGGCGCGAACCGCCTCAAGCTGCGCCGCGGCCACGTCCTCTCGCATCTCGCCGGCAGCGCGCAGCACGCCCGGCAGGGCCAGCAGGGCCTCGGCGCGCGGGGCCGGGGCACCGGGGATGCGCGCGGCGAGTTCAATGGCCAGCGCCAGCACCTGTTCGATCGCCGCCGGGTCGGGCGCCATGCGCGGCGCCTCCTCGCGCCGGATGGTCAGGTTTGCGGTGACGTTGCCGCGCTTGAGCTTCTTGCCCGCGAGTTCGCGCAGCGCCGGCTCCAACGGGTCGAACCCGCCGGGCAGCCGAAATCGCAACTCAAGCCCGCGGCCGTTGACGCTGCGCAACTCCCAGGCCCACGACCAGGCTGCGGTCCCGGTGCCAGCACCGTCGCTGCGGGCGAACCCGGTCATGGAGGCGAGGGTCATCGTGCGGCTCCCGATACGGCGCGACCTTGTAGCAGTGCTGCGCTACACTCCCAACATGGGGTCCTCGCAGTTCGCCAATGTCCTGATCACCGGTGCCTCCTCCGGCATCGGCGCGGCACTGGCCGCCGCCTGTGCCCGTCCTGGGGCGGTGCTGCATTTGTCAGGGCGCAATGCGGCGCGGCTGGAGGACGTGGCGGCCACCTGCCGGGCGCGCGGCGCGGTGGTACATCCGCGTGTGCTGGACGTGTCCGACGGCGACACCATGGCGGACTGGATAGTCGGTGCCGGCTATCTCGACCTGGTGGTGGCCAATGCCGGGATCTCCGCCGGCACCGGCAACGGCCGGCCCGAAAGTTTAGCGCAGGCGCGGGCGATTTTCGATGTGAACCTGATGGGCGTGCTCAACACCGTGCTGCCGGCGCTGGCGGTGATCGAGGCGCAGCCGGAAGGGGTGGACGGCTGGCGCGGCCGGGTGGGCGTGGTGGCTTCGGTTGCCGCCTTTGCGCCGGCGCCCGGCGCGCCGGCCTATTGCGCGTCGAAAGCGGCGGCGGATGCCTGGACGGTGGCGACGGCTGCGGTGGCGCGGCGCCGCGGGGTGCTGCTGACCAGCATATGCCCCGGCTACGTCCGCACCGCGATGACGGCGCGCAACCGCTTCCCGATGCCCGGGCTGATGGGGGCAGAGCGGGCGGCGGCGATCATCCTGCGCGGGCTCGCGCGCGGGCGGCGGCGCATCGTGTTCCCGTGGTGGATGGGGATGGCGGCGCGGCTGGTGGGGCTGTTGCCGCTGGCGCTGTCGATGCGGCTGCTGAACACGGTGCCCGGGAAGGACGGGCTTTATACCAAGCGGCATGGTGATTGACTGATACCAACCACCGAAAACACTGACTCATGATCAGGCAAGCATGGGGCTTCGCCCCAAACCCCAGCAGGGGCCAAGCCCCTGCACCTTAATCGTAAGAAAATCAATGGGTTTCCAAAGGCCGACGGCCTTTGGAAACACGTTTTCAAGCGATGAGGTCCAGGGGCTCGGCCCCTGGTGGGGTTCGGGGCGAAGCCCTGACCTTTCTTGGCGATGCCGAAAAATATGAGCCGGTTTCTATCAGTGGATGCGATTTTCCTGGTGCGGGCTGTCCAGGCTGAAGGCCGGGATACCGACGTCGAACGCCTCCCCGGTGTCGGCGACCGTCATGTGGTAGGCGCCCTGCATGATGCCCGACGGCGTGTCGAGCGGGGTGCCGGAGGTGTATTCGAACGCCTCGCCGGGGCCGAGCGTGGGTTGTTTGCCGACCACACCGTCACCGTGCACCTGCTGGGTGCGGCCACGGCCATCGGTGATCGTCCAGGTGCGGCGGAGCAGCTGCACCTTCTCGGCGCCCTTGTTCTCGATGCGCACCTGATAGGCCCAGAAGAACTTCCGCTCTGCCGGCTTTGACTGGTCCGGCAGAAAAAAAATGCGCACGCTGACCTGGATGCTGCGGGTGATTGCTGTGTAGGCGTGGGCCATGGCTCCCCTTCCGGCCCTGATGCGGACGGTGGTTGCATCTTGTTCTAGCAGGCTGACGCGGAAAGCCAAGCCGAGGGGCGCCGCCCTGCGCGCCCGGCCGTGCTACTCTGCGGCCTGGCGCGCGGTCAGCCCGGCGAGCGCCCCCTCCAGGTCTTCGATGATGTCCTGTGGGTCTTCCAGCCCGACCGACAGGCGGATCACACCGTCGGTAATGCCGAGCTTGGCGCGCTCCTCGGCGCCGATGCGCAGGTGGGTGGTGGTGGCCGGGTGGGTGGCCAGCGACTTGCTGTCGCCGAGGTTGTTGGAGACCTTGATGAGCCAGAAGCCGTTCATCACCGCGAAGGCCGCCGCCTTGCCGCCCTTCACCTCGAAGGTGACCAATGTGCCGCCGGCGGTCATCTGCGCCATGGCCAGGTCGCGCTGCGGGTGGTCAGCGCGGGTGGGGTACCAGACGCGGGCGATGGCCGGTTGAGCGGCAAGAAAGTTTGCCACGCGCTCGGCGGCATCGCAGCCGGCGCGCACGCGCAGGGCCAGCGTCTCCAGCCCCTTGAGCAGCAGCCAGGCGTTGAACGGCGAGAGCGACGGGCCGGTGTTGCGGATGAACGGCTGGAGCACCTCGTCCACCCATTTCTGCCGGCCGAGCACGGCGCCGCCGAGCACCCGGCCCTGGCCGTCGATGTGCTTGGTGCAGGAATACACCACCACGTCCGCACCCAGCTCCAGCGGCTTTTGCAGCAGCGGGGTGGCGAAGACGTTGTCGACCACCACGATGGCGCCGGCGGCGTGGGCGAGTTCGGCCACCGCCTTGAGATCGACGATCTCCAGCATCGGATTGGACGGCGATTCCAGCAGCACCAGGTTAGCCGGGGTGGACAGCGCGCGGCGCCATTGGTCGAGGTCGCCGCCGTCGACGAACTCGCTGGTGATGCCGTAGCGCGGCAGCAGGGTGGAGACGATCCAATGGCACGAGCCGAACAGCGCCCGGCTGGCCACCACGCGGTCGCCGGCCTTGAGGTGGGACAGCATCGTGGCATGCACCGCGGCCATGCCGGTGGCGGTGGCGCGACACGCCTCGGCGCCTTCGACCAGGGCAAGGCGGCGTTCCAGCATCGCCACCGTCGGGTTGCCGAAGCGGGAATACTGGTAGTGCACGACCTGGTTGGCGAAGGTCGCCTCGGCCTGTTCGGCGCTATCGTAGACGAAGCCGGAGGTGAGGTACAATGCCTCGGCGGTCTCGCCGTGCTGCGAGCGTTCGAGCCCGCCTTGGACGAGAAGCGTGGCGATGCGGTGGCGGGGATCGTGCGTGGTCATCTGCTGGGCCCTTACATCTGGGCCGGCCACAGGATCAGCGGAGCCGTGCGGACCCTTTCCACGCGGTCCTCCGCTGGCCTCTTTAGCGCGCTTGTTTCACCTCGCCGCAATCCGGCCGGACAAATCACGAGGGCCCCATGCGGGACGACGGAACCCTAGGCACCCCCGATTGCGCCGTCAACCAGGCCTGGGGTATGCTGCCCGACCGGCGGCCCCGGCGCGGGTGTAGTTCAATGGTAGAACGGCAGCTTCCCAAGCTGCATACAGGGGTTCGATTCCCCTCACCCGCTCCAGTCTTTTCAATTACTTATACCAGCCGCCGGAATTGACGGCCGATCCCAGGCAAGAGTGGAGCGCCCCGCACCCCGCCAGGTCCCGAGCGCGCCTTCGCGCGATGGGCCAAGCCCCCGGACCTCATATCATTGCAATGAATGGGTTTCCAAAGGCCCTCGGCCTTTGGCGGGTCCAGGGCAGAGCCCTGGCCTTGCATTTGCTGGATCGGTCGTTATTTCCAACGGTTGGTATTACGCAAACGCTTTCGACATACAGGTCCAGATTCGGCTCGAAAAATGGGGCGCGACATCGTAGCTCACCACGCGGTTGGGCGGGCCGGGTCCACTTGACCCTGCCGCATCAAACCGCTCCTGCGCAGTGCGGACGAGCATCACACGGGGCCTTGCATTGCGCGCTGAGTAGTTTCCGGGGCTCCCGTCTAGGGCATGCCACCCGTTAGGGTT
>JBBQOT010000103.1:0-8003 GCA_038331165.1 Acetobacterales bacterium | reverse complement strand
TTGCAAACCCATTTATTTTCATGTATTAAAGGTCCAGGGGCTTGGCCCGTCGCGCGAAGGCGCGCTCGGGACCGGGTGGGTCCCCGTCGGCGCGGCTTCGCGCCGCGACGGCGACGCCCTGGCCTTGCTTGGCCATGGGTCATCCCAAACAGTGATCGGTATTAACCGTAAGAAAACCAAAGGGTTTCCAAAGGCTGTCGGCCGTTGGCGGTCCCCCTCGGCGCGGCCTCGCGCCGCAACGGCAGAGCCCTGGCCTTGGCTTTCTCTATCGGTCAATCATTAGAAGGGTTGGTATAAATCGTTGAAATATGGTGCCGACGGTCAGGATTGAACTGACGACCTACTGATTACGAATCAGTTGCCGAGGCTTGCGCCACCTGTGCCCCCGTGAGCGGAATTGCCAAACCTCTAGCTATATAGTCGCTGGCAACTGACTCGCATCGCTGGTAGTCTCAGCACGCCGCGCCGTAAATGTGCCCCCGGTGTGCCCCCGTTGGCGAGTCAGCCGATTTTGGGCACCATTTGGGGGCACAAAAAATCAGGAAAGGCGCCGCGATGGAGGCCCGATGCAACCCGACCTGACCGACGCCTATCTGCAATCGCTGCCGCTGCCCGACGAAGGCCGCCGGGTGGAGTTGCGCGACAGCCGCGTGCCCGGCCTGGTGCTGCGGATGACCAGCACCGGCGCCGCTACTTGGAGCGTGCGAACCCGCACGAAGGACGGCAAGCAAACGCGGCCGAAGCTGGGCACCTGGCCGGCGCTGTCCATCGCTGCCGCGCGACGCGCTGCGCTCAAGGCGCTGGGCAGCATCGAAACCGGCGCCGATCCGGTGGGAGAGAAGCGCGAGGCCCGCGCCGCCCGCAAGGTGAAAGTTGCCGTCGGGGTGTCGGTGGCGAGGCGTCTGGCCGAGTGGCAGGCCAGCCGGGTTGCCGATCCTGCGGCGGCATGGTCCGACCGCTACGCCGCCGAGGTGGCGCGCATCGCCGCGCGGGAGATTGTGCCCAAGCTGGGGACGCGCGCCCTCACCGGCACGACGCGGGCCGATTGGGCGGGGCTGGTGGCGGCAAAGCGCAAGGTGGCCCCCGCCATGGCCTCGGCCCTCTACCGGGTCGCCGCGAGCTTCCTGGGTTTCGCTGAGGCGAACGGGTGGATATCCGCGCCGCTGCTGCCCCGTAAAGGCGTGGCGACGCTGGCGCCGCCGCCGTCGGCGCGCGAACGGGTGCTGACCGATGCGGAGCTTGTGGCGGTGTGGAAAGCGGCCGACCGCGAGGCGCCAAAGCTGCGCGCCTTCGTGCGGCTGCTGATCCTCACTGCAGCGCGCGAGCTTGAGGTTGCCGACATGAGCGCGGGCGAAGTGAACCGCGACACCGGCCGGTGGACCATCCCCGGCAACCGCACGAAGAACGGCACGCCCTACACCGTGCCGCTGGCCGGGCTCGCCCTCGCCGAGCTGGTGACCGTCTGGCCGAACGATGAACCCGAGTCGGGGCACCTGCTGTTGGGCCGCAGCCCCGGCACCGGGTTCCGCGGGTTCTCGAAGCTCAAGGCCCGGCTGGACGCAGCGAGCAAGGTGGAGGGCTGGCGCTTCCACGACCTCCGCCGCACGGCGCGAACCGGCATGACCCGGCTTGGCGTGCCGCGTGACCACGCCGAGGCGGCAATCAACCACCTGAGCGGGCGGAGCAAGCTGGAACGCACATACGACCGGCACGACTACGCCCCCGAGGTTATCGCGGCGCTGGCGAGATGGCAGGGGCACGTTTCGGGCCTGTTGGGCATCGCGGCCGAACTGGTGCCCCTGGCGGAGCGGCGCGCCGCGAAGTGACCCGCGCCCCGGCGGTTCCGGGGCATCACAGGGCGGCCGGCGAAGTGATGAACCCACTCCGCCGGCCTAACCCCGATATGGAGACCACGACCATGAACGAGGCTGCTTCTACCCCTACCATCGCCGAGGCAACGGACCAGCTCGAAAATGCGTTGGCCAGCCTTTGCAACCTGTCCGACCTGTTGCGTGCCCTCGCTAGCAGCGTCTCGGCCATTCAAGGCCCGGCACTTTACCCCGTGCTAGAGGCGCTGGATGCCGCGCGCCAAGACGCCGACGCGGCGTTCGCGGTGGTGTTCCCGGTTCTCTGCGCGGCGCGCCGCAAGGTGGCGTCGTGACCGCCCGCCGAACGGGCTCCGCCGCGATGGAGGATGCCTTGCGACACTTGGGCTAGACTGCGACTCGGCGGGGCTAGGCTGGCCCCCGAACGCCCGGACCCTCCGCGCCGGGCTGCCCCGCCGACCATTCTACGTGGAGCGTGCGGAGGCGCGGATGCCGGATCGGCAAGCCGTAGACGATGAACAGGGAAACGACCTGCGCGCGATGCGGGTGCGGCTTGCTGGCGAATGGCACTAACGTTTCGTGCTGTCTGATGCTCCAACAGATGCCGACGATTGGACCGGTATTGATCCTTGGGCCTTTGCCGAATGGCCGAACCTTGCGCAGACCCTGGCACGGCTGCGGGAGTGTGCCGAGGTCGGCGCCATCGGCGCCGCCTTCGATGCGATCCAGGCCACTGAGGCACATTGCCGACGTTTCTGGCGCGAGGCACAGAAGCCGATTCGTCCCGTGCCCGATTCGCTGTTGGCCATCGCCGCGGCGCTTCCCACTCCGCCAGCGTGGGCGCTGCAACGCATCGGCCAGCATATCGCGGAAGGCCAGAACCTGAAATTGCACCGGACCAACATAACGCACCGGCTGCGGGCTTGGGCGGTGGCGGGGTTGGCTGACGTGCGGGAGGCACACTCTGAAGAAAGGGACGGGAATGCCGAATATCGTGCCGGCCGCGAGGGCCTTCCGCCCTTGTGGAAGCGGTTTGCGGAGACAGGCGCGCCGGAAACCGAGGCGCATTCAAGGGCAACGAAGGAGCTGCGGCGCTTTACACCGGGCTTATTAGAAAAGCGTAACTATGACCGCGTGCGGGAGATACTTGAAGGCACGCCTCTTCTCCCACCCCCAAGGAAGAAGGAAAGAGACGGCGAGAGCGCACCTGACGGCGACACGTTGCGCGCCTCCGTGCGCCTGGTGGAAAAAGCCTTTCGCGAGGGATGGCAAAGCCGGTTCTACCTCCCGAGCGACCGGACCCTTTGCGCCCTCGGCATGCCCGATCTAGCGGGGTGGCCCGCCGAGATAGACAGACGGATCGGCACGTTGTTCGCGCGACCGTAACCAGCCGTGACGGGGGAAAAATCTCCCGCGCCAATTCCCGCCGAATTGCTGGGCACCATGGGGCATTTGTGGGGCCGCAACACATGCGGAGTCGTGCCGATGCCCTCGCAAACTTCTGAGCTTCTGACCGCCGAACGCGCCGCCGAGGCGGTGGGGTTGAGCCTCGCCGCCCTTTGGCGAGCGGTGGCCGCCGGCCGGCTGCCGGCCCCGGTCTATCCCGCCCCGCGCGCGCCGCGCTGGTATCGCCACGAGCTGCACACTGCACTTGAGGCAACCCGCGCCATGCCGCGCGAGGCGATGGCCGCCAGGCGTGCGGTAAAGCTCGCCGCCGCCCGCGCTGCGTAGCAGGAACCTGGCCCCATGGCCCGTGCGATGAATGAACCTGCCGCCGCATTCCTGGCGCGCCACGCCGAGCTTGAAGCCGCGTGCGCTGTCATGGCCCGCGCCAGGGCGCCGCTTCTACCGCTGGTGCGTGCCGCTGCCGATGGCCGCATTTCGCTATGCGTGCTGCAAACTCCTGATGCCCGCTGGCCGGCCCGCACCTTGGCGGCATTCCGCCTTCCCGTGGTGCTGCTGGTGGGCGACGATCCCGGCGCCGAACTGGCGCGCGGCCCGCTGGCGTGGAAGGCCGCCGAACGTCTGCGCCGCTGGTGCCGGTGGAGCTTGGTGCATGGCGCGGGCGCTGAGCCGGCGCACTATGCCGCCGCTGCCGAGGCCGCCGCATGGGTGGGCCGCGTGGCGCTGGTGGAAACTTCCACGGCGCACGCGCTGGCCTGGCGCCGCTTCCTCGGCCCGGCCGGTATTACGGTGCTGCCGCCGGATGGCGAGTCGCATCCCTTGCAGCCGGTGCTGCAATGAACGCCAGCGAGATTGCCGCCCGGCATGGCCTCAAGCGCGAGGGCCGCGAGTGGCGCGGCCAGTGCCCGGCCTGCGGCTACAAGACCGGGTTGACCCTCTCGGAAAGCGGCGGCAGGCCCTTGTGGTGGTGCGCGAGCTGCCGCGATCAAGTGGCCGTTGGCAAGGCCCTGTTGGGCGATGCCGTCCCGGCCCGTGCCGAGGGCGCTCCCGAGCCTGAGCGGCGCCAAGATCGCCGCGCGGCCGTGCGGGCGCTGGTGGACCTGGCGCGGCCCTCGCCGATCATTCCCAACTATTGGGCCAGCCGCGGCGGCCGGCATGGCCTGCCGCCTGCCGCGCCCCTTCTATACCTGCCCAACGCGAAGCATCCGGGCGGCAAGCGGCTGCCCTGCATGTTGGCGTTGCTGCACGACCTGGCCGGTGAGCTGGTGGCGGTGCATCGCACCTTCCTTGCGCCGGGTGGCACGGGCAAGGCGGCGGTGGAGCCGGTGCGCATGACCCTCGGCGACGTGCGCGGCGCGGCCGTGCGGCTCTATCCCGCGGCCCCGCATATCGTAGTGGCCGAGGGCATCGAAAGCGCGCTGGCGGCGGCCGAGCTGCTTGGCCTGCCGGCATGGGCCGCGACCTCCGCCGGCAACCTGGCCGACGCCATGGCGCTGCCGCCCGAAGTGCGAACGGTGACGATTGCCGCCGACAACGACGCGCCGGGCCGCCAGGCCGCCCGCGCCGCTGCGCTGCGCTGGCGGGCTGAGGGCCGCACCGTGAAGGTTGCGACCCCAGACAAACCGGGCGCCGACTTCAACGACCTGTTGCGTGCGCGCGGCGCCAATGGCTGAGGGCGCGGGCCTTCACCGTTGGCGATCCAGACGACGAAGGCGACGACGACGAAGGCGCGCCGCAGGGTGGCAAGCGCGGGCGCAAGCCGCGCCGCCAGGATGAAATCACAAAGGCATTCGCCGAATTGCGTTTCTGGCGCAGTCTAGACGGCATCGCCTTCGTGTCGGTTCCGGTGCGGGGGCGAGTGCTGCAAGTCGAACACTTGCGAGTGAACTCGCGAGAGTTTCGGCAATGGCTGGTGTTGTCCTATCACCGTGCAACCGAGCGTGGCCTTTCTGGCCAGGCTCAAGCTGCGGCGGTGGCGCTGGCCGAGGCGCGGGCGCTTGATTCGGGCGAGACGCGCCGCGCTTGGCGTCGCACGGGCCTCGGCGACGATGGTGCCATCTATCTGGACCTTGGCGGCAGCGACCAGCACGGCGAGCGGCGGGCGGTGAAGATTACTGCTGCCGGCTGGCAGATTGTTGAGGCGGCAGCGGTTCCGGTGGCCTTCCTTCGTGCCGCTGATGCCTTGCCGCTGCCGGAACCTGAGGCAGCCGCGGCGAACGCTGGCGACCTGTGCCGCTTCGTCAACGTGGCCGGGGATGATGACCTGGCGCTTGCATGGGGTTGGATCGTCTGTGCGCTGCGGCCGTTCGCTGCCGGCGGTGCCTATCCGATCCTCTGCATTCACGGCGAGCACGGCACCGGCAAGTCGCAGGCGACGCGGTTCCTGCAAGGCATCGTGGACCCTTCCACCCTCACAGGCCGCGCCACGCCGCGCAAGGAACGAGACATATTCGTATCGGCTGGCAATCGCCATGTGCTGGCCTATGACAATCTTTCTGGCATCCCCGAGGGCTTCGCCGATTCCTTCTGCCGCATCGCCACGGGCGGCGCCTTCTCAAGCCGGGCGATGTTCACGGATGCGGATGAGTCCATTCTCTCGGCCCTCAAGCCGATACTGCTCAACGGCATTCCGGCGACTCTGACCGGGCGCCCCGACATGGCATCCCGCGCACTATCGCTCGAACTGGTGCGACTGACCGAGCGGCGCCCCGAACGGGATCTGATCGCCGACTATGAGCGGGCCTTGCCTGGCCTGCTTGGCGTGGCCTGTGACGGGCTTTCCGCCGCGCTGCGCAACCTCGACCGCACCACGCTGGCCGAGGATGTGCGGATGATCGACGCGGCGACATGGGCCGAGGCCGCGGCCGAAGGGCTGGGTATCCCGGCCGGGCGGATCGGCGCCGCATGGGTTGCGAACCGCAATGCCGCGGATCGGGCCTTGGTAGAATCGGACGAGCTCGCCTTGGCGGTGGCCGCGCTGTTGGCCGAGGAACACGCCTTGACCGGCCGGGCGGAATGGCGCGGCTCGCCCTCCGACCTTCACCACAAGCTGAACGCGCAAGCCTCGGAACAGGCCAGGCGCGGCCCGCAATGGCCACGCTCGCCGAGCGGCATGGGCACGCGCCTGCGGCGCCTCGCTCCCCCCATGCGTGCGGTGTTCGGCATCGACGTGCAGCCCGGCAAGGGCGGCGCCGAGGGCACCCGCTTTTGGGTGTTGCGCAAGGTGTGACCACGGGCGATCCGGGCGCGGCTGCCGCCCGGATTGCTCGCATTCATTGCAGCCATGGAGACTTGCTATGCATCCCGCAAACCGGGTTATGATCGAAAACGAAATGGCCGCCGCAGCGGTGGCCGGGTGCCTCGCCCATGCCGCAAGGCAACGTGGTGGCACGCTGATGGCCACGGCTGCCGAACTGCACGCGCTGGGCAATGGCCCGCTGTGGCCGCGCTCGGCGTTGGAACTGGACCGGCGGACGCTGCCGGCCCTGGCCCGCCGGGCTGGCCTGGCACTGTGCACCGTGCGCCCCATGGCCGGCGCGGCGCGAGGGGTGTGGCATATCCAGGCGACGCCGCTGCCGGCACCGGCACCCGTGGCGGTTGCCGTGCGCCCCGTCGCCGCACCGACCCCGGCACCTGTTGCGCGGGCCGTCGCCGTCGTGAAGCCGGCTGGCACGACCGGGCCGACCCCCGCCGAGTTTGAGCGTGTGAAAGCCGCCGCCGAGTCCGAGACTGCCCGCCAAACCGCCGCCAACTGGGCAAAGATCGCCGTTCAACGGCGCGCCAACGAACACGCCAAGCGCGTGGAGTTTCTCGCCAACACCCCCCGCACGAGGACCGTATCATGACCATGCTCACGCACATTCTGGGTTTGCGACCGAAGCCCGAAGCCGACGCTGCAAGCCTGCGGGCTTCGCTGACCGAGGCGACGGCAGCGCTTGCGGCCGCACGAGGCCGAGCCGCCACCTTGGAAGGCCAGCGCGGCGACATGCTGCTTGACGGCACCCCGGCTGCGGCCGAGGCGCACGAGGCGCAGTTGGTCGACGCGAAGGCCGAGGCTGGCCGGCTGTCCGCCGTGGTGGCCGCGTTGCCGCCACGGATCACCGCCGCCGAGGCCCGCGAACGGGCGGCCGAGCTGGATCGCCTGGCCGCCGCCGCCGAAGTCGACGCGGTGGAAGGTGCGGCGCTGTTGCCGCAGATCGTGCACGCCCTCAATGCTGCGGCCGAGATGATGCGGCGGCACGATGAGATCGTGACGAAGGTGCGTTCCGCCAACGCCGAGTTGAAGGCCGGCGGGCTGGACGGCATCGCGCTGCCGATGCGGCGCATCTGGCCCGATCCGGAGAACAAGACGCCGACCACCTTCGGGTTTGACCTGGCGCCGGCCGGTTTGGGCTCTGTGTTCGCCCCCACTCCCGCCAACGCCATTGTCGGTGTCACCATGGGGAGGTGGTTGGCCGCAAAGGCTGCCGAAGGCTGACGGGACACCGCAAGGGGATAATGGGACCCGCCGAGGCAGCGGCGGGATATAAGGGCGGCGCCTCCCCTGCGGGTTCCTTGGGCGCCGCGCCTGCCCTGGCACCTGGCCGAAGGCCCCGAGCCTGCGGGGTGCCAGACTACCCCCACCAGCCAGATGGTTGTCTGGTGGGGTTGCGCCCCGCCCGCTGGAAACGGCAGGCGGGGCGCTTCGCGTCTGGCCTGCCGGGTGGCCTCGCCGCCCCTTCCCGGCCCCTGCCCTGGGTAGGTCGCACGTTCGACCGCACGCGCGCGGGGCGC
>JBBQOT010000102.1:0-8049 GCA_038331165.1 Acetobacterales bacterium | reverse complement strand
TCAGCATCTTTACCGGCGGCGCCGAGGTTGATGCGCCGGTGCTGGAGCGCACCTCGCTGCTGGCGGGTGACCGCATTGCCGGGCCGGCGCTGGTGCGTGAGGCGAACGCCACCACCGTCATCGAACCGGGCTGGACCGCGGAGGTTACTAACCTCAACCACATGATCCTGCGGCGCACCGAAGCGCTGCCGACCCGGGTCGGCGCCGGCAGCGAGCGGCCGGACCCGGTTCTGCTGGAGCTGTTCAACAATCTGTTCATGAATGTGGCCGAACAGACTGGCGCTGTACTGCAGAACACCTCAATGAGCGTCAACATCAAGGAGCGGCTGGATTTTTCCTGTGCGATTTTCGATGCCGGCGGTGCTCTGGTCGCCAATGCGCCGCATGTGCCGGTGCATCTCGGGGCCATGGGTGAGAGTGTCCGCACCGTGCTGTCGCATCGGCGGGACACGCTGAAACCGGGCGATGTCGTGGCGCTGAACAACCCGTTCAACGGCGGCACGCATTTGCCGGATATCACTGTCATCACGCCGGTTTTCGACGCGGCCGGGGCGGACATCCTGTTCTTTGTCGGCAGCCGGGGGCATCACGCCGACGTCGGCGGCATCACTCCGGGTTCGACGCCGCCGATGTCGCGCACGTTGGAGGAAGAAGGTGTTGTCATCGACGATTTCCTGTTGGTGGATGGCGGCCGCTTCCGCGAAACCGAGTTTCGCGCGCTGCTTGCCGGGGCGAAGTATCCGGCGCGCAGCCCGGATGTGAATGTGGCCGACATCAAGGCCCAGGTGGCGGCCAACGAAATGGGTGTGCAGGAGCTGGGGCGGGTGGTTTCGCAGTTCGGCTGGGCCACCGTGCGCGCCTACATGACGCATGTGATGGACAATGCCGAGGAGAGCGTGCGCCAGGTGTTGGCGCGCATCGGTAACGGGCACTTCGACTACGTGATGGACGATGGTGCGCCACTGAAGGTGCGGGTGACGGTGGACCAGGCGGCGCGCTCGGCGGTGGTCGATTTCACCGGCACCGGCGAGCAGCGCCCGAACAACTTCAACGCCCCCCCGGCGGTGACGCGGGCGGCGGTGCTGTATGTGTTCCGCTGCCTGGTGGGGTCCGACATTCCGCTCAACGATGGCTGCCTGAAGCCGATCGAGATTCGCATCCCGCCCGGCACCTTCCTGTCGCCCTATCCCGGGGCGGCGGTGGTGGCGGGCAATACCGAGGTCTCGCAGGCCACCTGCAACGCGCTGTTCGGCGCGCTGGGGGCGCTGGCCTGCTCGCAGGCGACGATGAACAACTTCCTGTTCGGCGACGCCACCCGCCAGTACTACGAGACGATCTGCGGCGGCATGGGCGCGGGCGACGGTTTCGACGGCACCAGCGCGGTGCAGACGTACATGACCAATACCCGCATGACCGATCCCGAGGTGTTGGAACTGCGCTATCCCGTGCGGCTGGAGCTGTTCGGTATCCGGCAGGGCTCTGGCGGCGCCGGGCGCTGGCATGGCGGCGACGGGGCGGTGCGGCGCATCCGCTTCCTGGAGCCGATGACGGCGGTGATCGTTTCGTCGCGGCGCCGTGTGGCGCCGTTCGGCCTCGACGGCGGGCGCGACGGCGCGGCCGGGCGGCAATGGGTGGAACGCGCCGGCGGTGCCCGCGACGTGCTGACCGGGACTGACAAGGCCGAGCTGGCACCGGGAGATTGTTTCGTGATCGAGACACCGGGCGGCGGTGGCTACGGCCCGCCCGTCTGAGCGTGCCATGACCGCGCTGCGCCACATCGCATTTGGGCTGGTGGCGCTGCTGGTGCTCGTGCTGGGCGGCGCCTGGGTGGTGCCGCCGTGGCTCGACTGGGACCGCTATCGCGACGATGTGGCCGCGCTGGCTTCGGCCGCACTGGGGCAACAGGTGCGCATCGACGGGGCGATCTCGCTGCGCCTGCTGCCGCAACCGCTGCTGGTGGCCGAGCGGGTGGCGGTGGAAGCCGGCGGTGCCGGGGCGACCGTGACCGCCGAACAGCTGGTGCTACGGGTGGCGTTGCCGCCGCTGTTGGGCGGGCGGGTGGATGCGCGCGAGCTGGTGCTGCGCGGCGCCGATATTCGCCTGGCGTGGCCGCTGGACCCTGCCGCATTGGCGCTGCGCACGCCGTCGTGGCTGTCCGCACTGTCGGCACGGATCGAGCGCGGGCGGCTGGTGCTGGGCGAGGTGGAGGTGACCGGACTGGAGGCAACGCTGGCCACCAGCGACCTATCCGGCAGTTTCCTCAGTGTGGGGCGGGCGCGGGGCGGCGGGCGCGACTGGATGTTCACCGCGCGGGTGAGCCGGCCGGGCGGCGACGGGGCGGTCGGCATCGACGTGACGCTCGACGGACAGGGGGCGGCACAGGGGGTGGGGGCGGTGGTTTCCGGCCAGATGCAGCCGGACGGCACCTTGCTGGGGCGCATCGCGGTGCGCGGGCCGGACCTGTCGCAGTTGCTGCCAGCGCCGGCCGTCGCGTTCCGTGCCGAGGGGCGGCTGACGTCCGGTGATGGGTTGGTGGCGGCCGATGAGCTGGCGGGCGAACTGGCGGGCTCGCCGGTGCAGGGGGCGGTGGCGCTGCGGCTGTTGCCACGCCTGCGATTGGATGTTGCGCTGACGGCGAGCCGGATCGACCTGGATGCCTGGTGGCCGGCCTTGCTGAAGGGGGCCGAGGGTGGGGCACTGGCGCGGATCCCTGTCGGCATCGACCTGTCGGCGGAGGCGGCGGCGCTGGCGGGCGGCACGCTGCGCGGGTTGCGCGGGGCCGTCGACATTGACAGCGGCGCGATGCAGGTGCGCGAGGCACGGGCGGTGCTGCCCGGGGATGCGACGCTGCAGCTGAGCGGACGGGTGGAGGGGGCGGGGCACGGGCGGATGCGTTTCGCCGGCGATTGGCGGCTGGGAGCGCCGGCGCTGCGGGCGACGCTGGGCTGGGCGGCGGCGGCCGGGCTGGATGCGCTGCCGCCGCTGGTGCTGCGAACCGCCGTGCTCGCCGGGCAGGTGGTGCTGGAAGCCGGGCAAGGAACGTTGTCGCAGGTCGAAGGCATGCTGGATGGCGCGCCGGTGGCCGCCAGCCTGACATGGCGGCCAACGCCGCGCCCGACGCTCAAGGCGGCGCTGATGCTCGATCGGCTGGACCTCGACGCATGGCTGCCGGCTTCATGGCCCGGGCTGCCAGCGGTGGCGGGTGGGTTCGGCGCGCTGTCGCTCGATGTGCAAGTGGCGGCGGCGCGGGCGCTGTGGCGCGATGTTGCGCTGGCGCAGCTGGCGCTGGACCTGGCCGCGGAGCCGGGGCGCGTGACGATCCGGCGGCTGGAGGTGCAGGGGCTCGGCGCGACGCTGGCCGCCGCAGGCACGCTGCTGGATGGCGGGCGCGTCGCCGAGGCCCGCGGCGAACTGCGGGCCGAACGTGCGGCCGGGCTGGCGCCGCTGCTGGCCGGCGTGATCGGTGCGCCCGCGGTCGCGCGGCTGGCGCCGCTGCTGCGCGGGGCGGCGCAAATCCAGTTGCAGGCCGGCGGCGCGCCAGAGGCGCTGGGGCTGAAGCTGATGGGTGTGCTGGGCGACCTGCGGATGGAGGCAACACCGACACTGGACCTGCCGGGCGGGCGGTGGGGCGGGACGGTGGCCCTGCGCCATCCCGGCGCGCCGCGGCTGGCGGAAATGCTGGGGCTGGCTGGGGCCACGGCATGGCTGGGCGACGGCTCGTTCGGATTGGTGGCACAGCTTGTGGGCGGGCCCGAGCGAGTGGCGGCGGATAGCTTCGACGTGGCGGCCGGCGGGCTGCGGGCGCGCGGTGCGTTGCGGCTGGAGTGGGGTGGGGTGCCGAAGCTATCGGGGCAGGTGGCCGCCGAGACCCTGCCACTGCCGCTGCCCTATCCGCGCAGCCCCGACCCGCTGCCGCTGGAGGCGCTGGCGGGGTGGGATGCAGCGGTGGAGCTCGCCGCGGATCGCGTGGTGCTGGCCCAGGAGAAGTGGCTCGACGATATGCGGGCCACGCTGACCCTGGCACGGGGAGAACTGCGGCTGGACGGGTTGGCAGCCAAGCTTGGCGGCGGCAGCCTGGTGGGCACGGTTGCCTTCGATACCGCGGCGCGGCCGCCCGCCTTGACGGTGCAGGCCGGGTTGAGCCAAGCGGTCGTGACCGGGCCGGTGTTCGATGCTCCGCTGGACATCATCGCCGGGGTAATGGACGGCGCCTTGCGGCTGACGGCGGCGGGATATTCCCCGGCCGGGCTGCTGGCCAGCCTGGGCGGGCGGGTAACGCTTGCCGGGCGCGATGGCGTGCTGGCCGGTATCGACCTTGCGCGCATGGGGGTGCGGCTGGAGGAGGCGGACCTACGTGCGGCGCTGGCCGGCGGCGGCACGGGGTTCGAATGGCTGGCGATGGAGGGCGACGTCGACCGTGGCGGGTTCACCCTGACGCGGGCAGCCCTGGCCGGGCCGGCCGGGACGGCGACGGCGAGCGGCACGATCGACCTCACGCGGGCGCTGTTGGCGCTACGGCTGGCGTTGGTGCCGGCGGTGGCGGATGCGCCGGCGATCGGGTTGCGGCTGACCGGCCCGGTGGATACGGCAGCGCGGGCGCCGGAACTCGCCGGCGCCATGCGCTGGCGGACGGAGCACCCGAGATAGGCGAGGCCAGCTCTCTATCCGTGCACTGCCGCCACGAATTCGACCTCGACCGGGGTGTTTCGCGGCAGCACCGCCATGCCCACCGCCGAGCGCGCATGCCGCCCCGCCTCGCCGAAGATTTCTCCCAGCAGTTTCGATGCCCCATCCACCACCATTGCCTGGTCGGTGAACGACGGCACCGAGGCGACGAACCCCACCACCTTGACTATCCGCTTCACCCGGTCGAGCGACCCCAACGCCGCCCGCAACGCCGACAACCCGCTCAGCACACAAGCCCGCGCGCATTCCTGCCCGGTGGCAACATCCACCTCCGCCCCCAGCTTCCCGGTCGCCACCAATCCCTCGCCCAACCACGGCAACTGCCCGGACACCCAGGCCAGCCCGCCCTCCACCACCACCGGCACATAGGCATACAGCGGTGGCTTGGCCGGCGGCAGTTCGATGCCTAGTTCCTTCAGGCGCGCTTCATAGCTCATGTCCTTGCCCCTTGCTGACGCACCGAGCCTATGGAACGCCCGCAACAGGGGCAACCACCCCTCGACTTTGCCGCCCGTCCGGATAGGGTGCGCGCGGAAGTTTGCCAAGGAAGCGCCCTGATGTCTGTTGCGTCCACCTCTGTCGTCACCACGGAGCTCATCGGAAAAGTCTCGGTCATCCGGATCAATCGGCCAGACAAGATGAACGCCATCAGCAAGAGCGTCGCCGAAGGCATCCAGCAGGCCTTCCTGGCATTCGACGCCTCCGACCAGCGCGTGGCGGTGTTGTCGGCCGTCGGCACCAAGTCGTTCTCCTCGGGCGCTGATGTGTTGGACCTGCCGGAGTTGTGGCGCTGCATTCCCACCGTTGGCTTCAAGACCAACAAGCCGGTCATCGCCGCGACATCAGGCTGGTGCGTGGGCGGGGCCATCGTGATGGCGATGATGTGCGACATGATCGTGAGCACGCAGGACACGATTTTCTACTATCCAGAAGCCAAGCTCGGCCTGACCGGCGGCATGATTTCGTCGCTGGTCACCCGCATGCCGCACAAGCTGGCGATGGAGGTGATGCTACTGGGCACCAAGGTGGGCGCCCAGCGCGCCTATGATGTTGGCTTCATCAACCGCGTCACCGAGAATGGCGGCCACGAGGCCGAAGCCATCGCCATGGCCGAGGAACTGGTGAACTCCGCCCCACTGGTAATCGCGACGTTGAAGCATTTCGTCAACGACATCATCATGCCGGCGGGGCCGGTTGAGCGGATGGTGGCGGTGAGCCAGCAGCTTGCCAGCGTGCGCAACAGCAGCGACCTGAAAGAGGGCGTGGCCGCCTACAAGGAAAAGCGCAAGCCGCGCTTCACCGGAACCTGACAGCTCACGCCGGAGGCCGAGCCATGACGCATTACACCCAGGCGCATTGGGGCACCTACGAGGTCACGCAGAACGGCGACGGCACGCCGGCGCTGCGCCACTGGAGCCAGGACCCCGACCCCTGCGATATCGGCCTGCACATGCTGTCGCCGGAGTTGGATCGCGTGCGCGTACGCCGCCCCTCGGTGCGCCGCTCCTGGCTCGAACGCGGCCCCGGTGCCGCACCGCATCTGCGCGGCCGCGAGGCCTTCGTTGAGGTTGACTGGAACACCGCACTCGACCTTGTGGCCGGCGCGTTGCAACGGGTGAAGGACGCTGGCGGCAACGAGGCGATTTTTGGCGGCAGCTATGGCTGGGCCAGCGCCGGGCGGTTCCATCACGCCAACAGCCAGGTCCATCGCTTTCTCAACAGCATCGGTGGCTATGTCCGCCACAACGACAGCTACTCCCTGGGCGCCGGGCGCGTGGTGCTGCCGCACGTGCTGATGCCGATCGACCAGAGCTGGGAGCAGCTGACCACCTGGGACGTGATGGCGGCACACACCAAGCTGTTCGTGGCGTTCGGCGGCGTGCCGTTGAAGAACGCCCAGATCTCCCAGGGCGGGGTGGGCCGCCACCAGCACGCGCCCGGGTTGCAGGCGATGGCAGCGGCCGGCGTGCGCTTCATCAACATCTCACCGGTCAACGACAATCTGGAAACCGGCGGACCGGTGGAGTGGATTGCGATCCGGCCGAACACCGACACCGCCCTGATGCTCGCCTTGGCCCGGCAATGGGTGATCGACGGCACCGTCGACCGCGATTTCCTGGCCCGCTGCTGCTCCGGCTACGATAAGTTCGAGCCGTATCTGACCGGCGCGTCGGACGGCACCGCCAAGACTGCGGAATGGGCCAGCGCCATCACCGGCATCCCCGCCGCGCGCATTGTGGCGCTGGCGCGCGAGATGGCGGCCACCCGCACCATGATCAACACCGCCTGGGCGCTGCAACGCGCGGCCCACGGCGAGCAGCCGTTCTGGATGACCGTTGTACTGGCCAGCATGTTGGGCCAGATCGGCCTGCCCGGCGGCGGCTTCGCGCTGGGCTATGGCCCGACCAACCGCATGGGCAGCCCGCAGACCCGCCTGCCCGGCCCGTCGCTGCCGCAGGGCACCAACAAGGTGCGCGGCTTCATTCCGGTGGCGCGCATTGCCGACATGCTGCTGAACCCGGGCGCGGAATTCCGCTACAACGGCGGCGTTCATACCTACCCCGACATCAAGCTGATCTATTGGGCCGGCGGCAATCCGTTCCACCACCACCAGGACCTCGCCCGCCTGGCGCGGGCCTGGCAGAAGCCGGAAACCATCGTCGTCAACGAGCCCTATTGGACGTCGACTGCCAAGTTCGCCGACATCGTGCTGCCGGTGACTACCACGCTGGAGCGCAACGATATCGGCTTCGGCACCCTGGAGGGCCTTGTGGTCGCCATGCGCCGGGTGGTTCCCCCGGCGGGCGAGGCGCGCGACGACTACACGATCTTCACCGCGCTGGCCGAGCGGATGGGCGCCAAGGATGGCTTCACCGAGGGCCGCGACGAGATGCAGTGGGTGGAGCACCTGTACGACGTGTTGCGCAAGCGTGCCGATTCCATGGCCATCGCGCTACCCGATTTCGCCACGTTCTGGGACGAGGGGCTGGTGAACCTCGAAGCCCATGCCAAGCCGATTGTCATGCTGGAGGCCTATCGGCGCGACCCCGCGGCCAACATGCTCAACACCGAGTCGGGAAAGATCGAAATCTTCTCGGAGCGCATCGCCGGCTTCAATCTGCCCGACTGCCCCGGCCACCCCACCTGGTTCGAGCCCAGCGAATGGCTCGGTGCCACCGGTACCGCCCTGCACCCGATTCACCTGCTGTCCGACCAGCCCGCTCGCCGCCTGCACAGCCAGCTCGACGCCAGCCCGCACAGCACCGCGGCCAAGGTGGCGGGGCGCGAGCCGATCTACCTCAACCCCGACGACGCCGCTGCACGCGGCATCGCCGACGGCGATGTGGTGGAGGTGTTCAACGA
>JBBQOT010000101.1:0-8077 GCA_038331165.1 Acetobacterales bacterium | reverse complement strand
GGGGGCTCGGCCCCCTGGTCTTGGCTCCCTGCGGGCTCGGCCCGCTGGTCTTGGCTCCCTGCGGGCTCGGCCCCCTAAGCTTGCCTTGCCTAGGTCTGGATGAACCCCACCCGGTCGCCCTCGAACACCGCGCAGGTCAGTGGCCCGCCCAGCACCGCGCCAGTATCCAGCCCGATGCGGTTGGCCCGCACCACCACCTCGTCTTCCGGCGTATGACCGTGCACCACCACCGCCTCGTGCATCACCGCCGACGACAGGAACGGCTCGCGGATCCACAACAGGTCCTGGCGCGACTGTGCGTCCAACGCCAGGCCGGGCCGCACCCCGGCATGCACGAACACATAGCCGCCGGCGCGGTGCAGCAGCGTCAGCCCGCGCAAGAACGCCAGATGGGGCGGTGGGATCAGCGCCTCCCACTGCGCCGGGCGCGTGCGCGGCGCTACCCCCCAGCTGGCCAGCGCGGCATGGCCGCCATTGGCGATCCACACCTCGGCATCCATCCGCCGCCCCGCCAGCGCGCCCAGCAGCATGTCTTCGTGGTTGCCCGCCAGGTTCAGCACCTTCACCCCGGCCACCAGAAACGGCGCGATCAGGCGCGCGATCACCCCGGCGCTGTCCGGCCCGCGGTCGATGTAGTCGCCCAGATGGATCACCAGCGGGTCGCCCCCCTGCCTGTTGTTAGGCGGGCGAGCGTGCAGGTCGGCGGCGATGGCGCGGTGCATGTTGTCGAGCTGGTCCAGGCAGCCATGCACGTCGCCCACCGCATAGATGCGCTGGCCGGGCGGCAGGGTGGCCGGCGCTAACCTCTCGTTCATGCCGCCCCCTTAGCCTTCCGTCCGATCCGCCACAAGTCGGCGAAACATCAAGGATCGGGCATCACCATGATGGTGACGACATGAGCGGGCAAAGTGCCGCGCGACCGCTAACCGCCCCAGTGCGTCCGCGCCGCCGCGCCCGCGCCGGCGAGGCGCTGCTGGCCGACGCGCTCGACCGCGAGGCCCGTGCCCCGCTGGGCCGCATCGCCGTGGTGGTGCGCCTGTCGCGCTTACCGCCGCCCGGCGCGCGCCCCTATCACCGCCGCATCGCCGGCGCCCTGCTGGAGGATTGCGCCCAGCGCCATGGCGGCCAGGTGTTCCGCCTCGCCGGCGGCGACCTCGTGCTGCTTGCCCCGCCGGCCCAGGCCGTGCCGCACCCCGCCGAGCCATCCACCACCGGGCCGCACACCCTGCCGGCCCTGCTCATGCGTCTGCTCCAGGCCGAGGGTGGCACGCCGCACGGCGACGACGACCCCATTGCCGAGGCGATCCCGCTGGACGAGGGCCATGCCCGCCTGCGCACCCTGCTCGACGCCGCTGCCGCTGCCGACGACGCCGACGACGGGACCGGCGACGGGATGGCGGGCGACGACGACGCGGCCGACAACGTCGCGGCGGCCCATGGCAAAGCCGCCGGCCCGCCCGCCCGCCCGCGCAACATCTTCGCCGGCCGCCTGCCGACGCCGCCCGCCGTGCCGGCCCGGCCGCCGCTTCGGGCGGGCGACATCGCGGCGCTGCTGTACGTGCAGACCGCCGCCCGCCTGCCCGACCGCTTCGCGCCGCCAGCCACGCCGATCCGCCCGGTGCACCGCGCCCTGCGTATCGCCCCCGCTCTGCTCGCCGCCCGCCTCGCCGTGCCCGGCGGGCCAAGGGGGCCAGGGGGGCAAGGGGGGCAAGGTGATGGCCTACCCACCGACCCTTGGCTGCGCCAGCACCTTGCGCAAAGCCTTGCCGAGGCGCTGCTCGCCCTGCTGCGTCAGTCGTGGGGCAATGCCACCCCGCTCGATGCCACCCCGCGCCGGGGCGTGCCGCCGCTGTTGCTCGCCCTGCCTCCGGCGGTGGTGAACGGCCCCGGCTTCGCCGCTTTCGCCGCGCTCTTCCCCCGCCCCGACCACGTATCAACGGCGCCCGCATTGGCAAGCCTAACGGCATCGCATCCTCTGGGTGTCGCCATCTCGATGACCGAGGCCAGCGCCGATCCCGCCGGGTTCGCCGCCGCGCGCGCCCGGCTGCGCGATGCCGGCATGGCGCTGGTACTCGACGGTATCAGCCACCACGCCCTGTTGCTCGCCCGGCCCGAGGCGCTGGCGCCCGACCTGGTGGCGCTGGCCTGGTCCACCGCCCTGCCGCGGCTGAGCGAGGCGCGCCGCGACGCCATCGCCGAAGCTGTGCAGCGCATCGGCCCCGCCCGCGTGCTGTTGACCGAGGCCGACAGCGAGGCGGCACTGCGCTGGGGCCGCGGCGCCGGCATCCAGCTGTTCCAGGGCCGCCATGCCGAGGCGATGCTGGCCGCCACTCGGCTGATGCTGTGCAGCGGCGCGCGGGGAGGCCCGGGGCCCGACGGCATCAACCTGCCGCCTTGCCAGCTGCGCAGCTGTGCCGAGCGCGCCACCGCCACCAGCCTGGCCGGCCGCGTCGGCTGCACCAACCCGCGCCTGTTGGACCAGGGCGTGCCGAACCCGGTGAATGCCATCTCAGGTGCGACAGTTCCAGGTGCGGCCGTGCGGTGAACGCCATCAAGCTGCCGCCCCGCCGCCTCCAGCTGTTCCGCGGTGGCGCCGCCGGTGCCGAGGCGGCGCGCCAGCTTGAGGCGTTGGTGCACGAGGCGGTGTCGTCCGGCACCGCCCGCCAGGCGCTGTTGCTGCGCCTGTCCACCCTGCCGCGCGCCCTCGCCCAGCCGCACCATCTGCGCCTGGCGGTTGAGGCGCTGGAGCCGCTGACCACCGCCGATCGCGCCCGCCTGTTCGTGCTGCCCAACGACGACGCCGCCATCGTCTGGCGCGGTCCCGCCCCCGCGGCGCTGGCCGATAGTCTGGGGCGCCTGCGCACCTTGTTCGCCGACACGCCCCCCGATCGCAGCGTGGCCAAAATCGCCTGCCATCTCGGTCTGCCGGAGGAGGCCGAATTGCTGCTGTCGGCCGTCGCCGCCAGCCGTCGGCCGCCGCCGG
This sequence comes from Acetobacterales bacterium, assembly GCA_038331165.1. Lineage (GTDB taxonomy): Bacteria > Pseudomonadota > Alphaproteobacteria > Acetobacterales > Acetobacteraceae > CAMDGX01. The sequence continues at coordinate 5,094 of JBBQOT010000101.1, read as the reverse complement.
TCATGCCAGCCGCCGCCCCGCGCACGCCGCTCGACCCCCCGGCACTGGCGGCGCTGGAGGCCGCATTGGCCGGCGCCGACCTCTCCCGCTTCGCTCGCCGCCGCCCGGTGTGCACCCTGGCAGCCGGCCGGGGCCTGAAGCTGGCGTGGGAGATGCGGCTGTTCTGCCTGGCCGAGTTGGCCGAAACCCTCGCCCCCGACCGCGACCTTTTGGCCGCGCCCTGGCTGCACCTGCGCCTTACCCGCGTGCTCGACCACCGCATGATGGCGCTGCTGGCCGCGCCGCAGGAACTGCACCGCGCCGGCCCGTTCGGCTTGGCGCTCAACATCGCCTCGATCCTGTCGCCGGCGTTCCTGCGTTTCGATGCGGCGTTGCCGGCGCGGCTGCGCGGCCAGGTGGTGATCGCGCTGCGGCCGGAAGACGTGCTGGCCGACCCGCCCGCCTTCCTGTTCGCCCGTGGCTTCGCCCAGGCGCGCGGATACCGCCTGCTGCTCGCCGGGCTGACCCCCGCCACCGCCGGCGCCTTCCCGCCCGCGGCGACCGGCATCGACCATCTGGAACTCGCCTGGCGCCCCGAACTGGCCGCCACCGACCTCGCCACACTCGGCCTGGCCGCACGGCATATCGTGCTCGCCGACATCGACAGCACCGCGGCACTCGATTGGGCGCGTGCCCAACGGATTCCGCTGGGTACCGGCACGCTGGCCCGGCCGACGAGATAATACCGATTACCGTAACAAATAAGGCTTGGCGAGCAAGCATGGGGCTTTGCCCCAAACCCCAGCAGGGGCCAAGCCCCTGCACCTTATAGATGGGTTTCCAAAGGCCGTCGGCCTTTGGTGGGTCCAGGGCAAAGCCCTGGCCTTGCCTAACAATGGGCCGTTCTTTTCGCCGTTGGCATCACGTTCAACCGACGAGTTCCGCGACCACCAGCGCCAGCGCGAGCAGCGCGGCGACCGGCGGCAGCAGCCGCGGCACAGCGAAGCGGCCGGGTTCGGTCGGGCCGCGGCGCTGCAGCCGCCACAGCGCGAGGTCGACCAGTGCGAAGATCGCCAGGGTGATCAGGTTGGCCAGCGCCAGCAGCCGCTCGAACGGCAGGAACAGCGCCATTGCCAGGACCAGCCCACCGGCCAGCAGGGTCGCGGCCACCGGCGTGCGGGTACGCGGATGCACCCGCGCCAGCAACGCCGGCAACTGGCCGCGCTTGGCCACGCCGAAGAACAGCCGGGCCAGCGCCATCACCTGCACCAGCACCCCGTTGGCCACCGCCAGCGTGCCGACCACGGCGAACGCCGTCGCGCCGAGGCCGCCGCGGAACAGCCCGGCCAGCGAGTCCGGCTCGCGCCCGCCCGCGACGGCCGCCACCGAGACGGCGAGGTAGAGCACCAGGCTGGCCGCGATTGCGCCCAGGATGCCGCGCGGCAGGGTGCGGTGCGGGTCGCGCACTTCCTCGCCCATGTTGGCCAGGCTCTCGAAGCCGATGAAGGCAAAGAACGCGATGAAGGCGCCGGCGGTCACGCCGGTCCAGCCAGCACGGTCGGCGGGCAGCATGGCGGCAAGGTCGATGCTGGGCGTCCCGGCCAGCCCGCTCACGATGGCCGCCAGCAGGCCGAGCAGCTCCAGCGCACCGATGCCGGCCGCGAGGAACACGCTCTCGCGCACGCCCACCACGGCGACCAGGGTGAACACCACCACCACCAGCATCGTCAGCGCGCGCGGTGGCCAGGGCAGCAGCAGGCCGAGGTAGTGCACCGCCCCGGCGGCAATCGAGGCGGTCGCCACCACGATGGCCAGCGCCAGCGCCAGCCCGGTGGCCAGCGCCAGCCGGTCGGAGCCGAAGCCGTGGCGGACATAGGCCGCAGCGCCCGCCGCCTCCGGGAAGCGCCCGGCGAGCTCGGCATAGCAAAGCCCGGTGGCGCCAGCGACCAGCCCGGCCAGCAGGAACGACAGTGGTGCCGCGGTGCCTGCCCGGTCGATCACCGCGCCGATCGCCACGTAGATCCCCGCACCGACGATCACGCCCAGCCCGTAGAGGATCAGCGGCCCGAGCGTCAGCGAGCGCCGAAGCTGCGGGCCGTGGTCCATGTCAGGTCAGTTTCTCGGCGTCCCACGGCAGCGCCCACAGCTCGGCATTGCCCAGCTTGCCGGCAAGCGTTGCCGCCACTGCGTCGAACAGCCGGGTGCCCTTGGCGGGGCTGGCCGCATCGGGGTTGCCGATCACGCCGGAGGAAGAACGCGCACCGATGCTGCGCCAGCGATACACCCCGCCACCGACGACGTCGGACACATCGGGGGTGTAGTTCACGCGGGCGAGCGGGATGCGGTCTTCGGCGACCAGGTCCGGGCGGACCGCCATCATCATCGCGGTTTCGGCTTCGCAGGCGTGCAGCAGGCCCTTTTGCGTTTCCAGGATCGCCTCGATCGCCTCGGCGGCGGCGTACCAGTAGGTGAACTGCACGATCGGGATGCCGAGTGCGGGCGTCAGCTCATCGGTGATCACGCGCAGCCCGTTCTCGTTGCCGCCATGGCCGTTCAACAACACGATGCGGCGGAAGCCGGCGCGGAGCACCGAGCGGCAGATATCGGCGACCACGGCCTGATACGTGGCATAGCTCAGGGTGATGGTGCCGCCAAAGCTCATGTGATGCTCCGACACGCCGGGCCAGAACATCGGCAGTACCAGCACCGGTTGGCCGCGATCGGCCATGACGCGAGCGGTGCGCAGGGCGACCTCCTCGCCGAGGCGGGAATCAACCTCTACCGGCAAATGCGGGCCGTGCTGCTCGATTGAGCCGAGCGGCAGGATCACGATTGCGTCGCGCCGGGCCATCTCGCGCAGCTGGTCGGCGCGCAGGCGGCGCCACTCGATCTCGGGGCTGCTCATGCGTGGGTTTCCACCTCGGGCAGGATGTCGGCGTTGAGAGGAAGGACCGCGCCCATCCATAGGGCGTGCTTGAGGTGGTCGTCCTTCGGCCGGCCGCTTTCGGGGTGCACCAGCACGGTGAGGCCGTTGCGGTTCAGGGCAATGAAGGGCACCAGGGTCGGCAGCAGGTCGGGGGAAAAAGCGATCTGGTACATCGCCGACGGGTGCGGGCCGACCGGCCCGGCGTGCCAGCGCCCCAGCACCGCGGCGGGGAAGCGCGCGCCGATCGCCTCGCGCAGCGCCAGAGCGGCGGCACGGTCGGCTGGGTCAAAATAGACATGGGCATGCCAGGCATGGATCGCGGTCACGTCACGCATCGAAATCCTCCTTGGGCTCAAGCACTCTCGCTACTGCTCTCGGCCGCCTGCTTGAGGCGCTGGTAGCTGCGGATGCTGAACGGCAGCATGCCGAGATAGACCAGGCCGCCGGCCGCCAGCGCCAGGAACGGGTCGGCCACCAGCAGTGCCGCATATAGCCCCACCCCGAGCAGTAGCGGCAGCACATACGCGCTCGGCACCTTGAAGTTCTTGAAGCTCCACACCGGCAGGGTGGAGACCAGCAGCAGCGCGGTGCCGACCAGCATGGCGGCGACAAAGGGCGGGAACTGCGACAGCGCCACCAGCCAGTCCCAACCGAGGTTCTGGCCCTCCAGCCCGATGAACAGCGGGAACAGCACCACCCCGGCCCCAGCCGGGGCCGGCACGCCGGTGAAGAAATTGTAGGTGTAGGCAGGGTGCGGCCCGGCATCAAGCGAGGCATTGAAGCGCGCCAGGCGCAGCGCCATGCACACCGCGAACATCAGGCAGGGCACATATCCGAAGCCACCCAGCGCCTGCAGCGACCACAGGTACAGCACGAAGCCGGGGGCGACGCCGAAGCATAGGAAATCGGCCAGGCTGTCGAATTCGGCGCCGAAGCGCGATGTGGCCTTCAGCAGCCGGGCCAGCCGCCCGTCCAGCCCGTCGATGCAGGCGGCGACCACGATCGCGGCGGCGGCGGCGGCGAACCGGCCCTCCAGCGCGAAGCGCATCGAGGTCAGGCCGGCGCACAGGCCGAGCATGGTCAGAATGTTGGGGATCATGCGGTTGAACGACAGCCCGGCAAAGCGCGGGCGAGTGCGCGGGCGCAGCCGGCGCTGCAGCTGGCGCATGCGCTCGGCGGCGGTGATACGGGGGAAGTCGGGCTCGTTCACGGCGCGTCCGCCAGCGTGGCGATCACCGTCTCGCCGCCGATCATCAGCTGGCCCTCGCACACCAGCGGCAGCACGCCCTCAGGCAGGTACAGGTCGGTGCGGCTGCCGAAGCGGATGATGCCGAAGCGCGCGCCGGTGCGCACGGCGTCACCCTCGCGCACGTCGCACAGGATGCGCCGGGCGATCAGGCCGGCGATCTGCACCACCGCGATCTCCCGCCCGTCGGCGAGCCTGATCGCCAGCGCGTTACGCTCGTTGTCGGTGCTGGCCTTGTCGACGCTGGCGTTGAGGAACTTGCCGTGGCGATAGGCGATGCGAGTGACCGTGCCGTCGATCGGCACCCGGTTCACGTGCACATCCAGCACCGACAGGAAGATCGCCACCCGCCAGCGCGGTGCCGCACCCAATTCCAGCTCGGCCGGCGGTGCGGCCATGGCGACGGAAACGACCCGCCCGTCGGCCGGCGCAACCAGCACACCGGCTCGGTCGGGCGCCACCCGCTCAGGGTCGCGGAAGAAATACAGGCAGAACAGCACAAAGGCCCCACCCAGCCAGGCCAGCCACGGCGCGAACACGAGCCCGGCCAGCACCGCGACGCCACCGCCGAGGAGGAACGGGCGGCCCGCCGGATGCGGCGGCGACAGGACCATCTGCAGAGATGCGACTAGCGACATGCGGACAGGCCTCAGGAATGGCGGAATGGAAACGCCGCAAACCACCGCCGCGAGCCGCGCCCCCTGAGGGCCGGTGGCAGGCAGACGTCAGGATCGGCAGCCCGTGTTTATGGATGCTTCATCCCCGCCGGGCAAGATCGCCGTGACACCTGCCCGGGAGTGCTGCCATGCCGTTCGATGCGCCCTTCCAGCTCGGCCCCTTCGCCGTCGGCCACGACGGGCGCCTGGCATTGGCAACACCCGACAACCTGCCGCGCTTTCACATCGAATGGCGCGGCTGCCGGGTCGAAGTGGTGCTGCGCGGC
>JBBQOT010000100.1:0-8133 GCA_038331165.1 Acetobacterales bacterium | reverse complement strand
ATGAAGCCGAGGTGCGTGGCCACCGCCGCACCTACATCGGCTCGATGCCCGGCAAGGTCATCCAGGGCATGAAGAAGGCGAAGACGTCGAACCCGCTGTTCCTGCTGGACGAGATCGACAAGCTGGGAGCGGATTGGCGCGGCGACCCGTCGAGCGCGCTGCTGGAGGTGCTGGACCCCGAGCAGAACGCGACCTTTGCCGACCACTACCTGGAGGTCGACTACGATCTGTCCGACGTGATGTTCGTGACCACGGCGAACAGCCTGCGCATGCCGCAGCCGCTGCTGGACCGCATGGAGATCATCCGCATCCCCGGCTACACCGAGGATGAGAAGGTCGGCATCGCGCGCCAGCATCTGATCAGCAAGCAGGCCGAGGCGCACGGGCTGAAACCCGCCGAATGGTCGGTGACCGATGACGCGGTGCGCGACCTGGTGCGCTATTACACCCGCGAGGCCGGCGTGCGGAACCTGGAGCGTGAGTTGGCCGGGCTGGCGCGCAAGGCGGTGAAGGAGATTGTCACCACCAAGGTCAAGAAAATCGCGATTGGCCGCAAGAACCTCGACAAGTATGCCGGGGTGCGCAAGTTCCGCTTCGGTGAGGCGGAAACCGAGGACATGGTGGGCGCGGTGACGGGCCTGGCCTGGACCGAGGTGGGCGGCGAGATCCTGACCATCGAGAGCGTGCTGCTGCCCGGCAAGGGTGCCGTTAAGCTCACCGGCAAGCTGGGCGACGTGATGCAGGAGAGCGTGTCGGCGGCACTCAGCTATGTGCGCAGCCGCTCGATCACCTTCGGCATCAAGCCGACGCTGTTCGAGAAGCGCGACATCCACGTGCATGTGCCCGAGGGTGCCACGCCGAAGGACGGGCCGTCGGCGGGTATCGCCATGGCGACCTCGATCGTGTCGATCCTGACCGGGATTCCGGTGCGCCGCGATGTCGCGATGACCGGCGAGATCACGCTGCGCGGTCGGGTGCTGCCGATCGGTGGGCTGAAGGAGAAGCTGCTGGCGGCGCTGCGGGCGGGGATCACCACGGTGTTCATCCCGAAGGAGAACGAGAAGGACCTCGCCGATATTCCGGACAACGTGAAGAAGCACATTAAGCTGATCCCGGTGGCGCATGTGGACGAGGTGATCAGCCAGGCGCTGGTGCGCAAGCCAGAGGCGATCGAGTGGGTGGAGCCGCCGGAGGTGCCGGTGGCCGCCGCCGCGACGCCGGCTGGGACCTCGCTGCCGCACTGACGCGGTGCGGCGGGCAGCGTTTTGGCGCTGCGGAAATCCGCTGCAACGCAGCCGTGATACCAACCCGTGCAGGTGATGACCGTTCCATCGCCTGTGCGGGCTGGCATTGCGCGCCGGCGAAGGCGAATTCGCCTTGGCAAGGCCAGGGCTTCGCCCTGGACCCACCAGGGGCCGAGCCCCTGGACCTCATATCATTGCAAATTATGGGGTTTCCAAAGGCCGTCGGCCTTTGGTGGGTCCAGGGCAAAGCCCTTGCCTTGCCTTGCTGATCGGTCAATCGTTAGGGCTCATGGTATCAGTGCAGCGCGCGTCGTTGCCCCGCGCACGAGGTGCTTCTAGTGTCGCGCAATGAGAGGCGCCCCCGAGTCGTGGGGTGCCAGACGCGACGTAAATCGAGACAAGGGGATTGGGTGTGAACAAGAGCGATCTGATTGCGGTTGTTGCCGACAAGACGGACCTGACCAAGACGAAGACGGCCGAGGTGGTTGATGCGGTGCTTGCCGCGATCGAGCAGGCGCTGAAGCAGCGCGACGACGTTCGCCTGCCGGGCTTCGGCACCTTCGCCACCGCCACCCGCAAGGCCACCACCGGGCGCAACCCGCGCACCGGGGACGCGATCAAGATCGCCGAGTCGACCACCGTGCGCTTCAAGGCGCTGAAGGGCCTGAAGGACGCTGTAGGCTGATTGCGTCCTAGGCCGGCGATCAGGATCTTGGCCGTCGGCGCCTGACGGAACGGCGTGCCGCGCTGGCCGGGTGCGGCGTGCGTGGCGCGGGCGGTTAGCTCAGCGGTAGAGCGTCTCGTTTACACCGAGAGGGTCGGCGGTTCGATCCCGTCACCGCCCATTCCCACCGGTATTTTCTCTCGCGGCTGCCGGTCGGTGCGTAACGATCGGGGAAATGCGACGATATCGGCGGCACTCGCTTGACGGCCGGCCGCCCAGCCTCTAAACGCCGGGCCTCGCTGATGCGGGTGTAGCTCAGTTGGTTAGAGCGCCGGCCTGTCACGCCGGAGGTCGCGGGTTCGAGCCCCGTCACTCGCGCCAGCGAATTTTCTCCCTCCATTCTTGGTGATCTATTTTGGCCGCGGGCGCCCGTTGGCGGTGCATGGCTGTGCGGCCGCCGTATCCCGCGCTGAATGTTGAAAATCCCGACTTGCCCCCATGGCAGTGGATTGTGGTTGCGGGTAATGTCCGGCCGCGCTGCGCCGCGGCATCGCGCCGTTCACGGGCGTGCCGTGTGGGAAAGGGTAGGGTTGCATGGCTCCGGTCCTGGTCGAATATTTCCCGATCCTGGTGTTCATGGGCATCGCCGGGTTGATCGCCACGGCGATGGTTGGCGGCTCGTTGCTGGCCGCACATCAGAAGCCGTATGCCGAGAAGCTGTCGGCCTATGAATGCGGCTTCGAGCCGTTCGACGATGCCCGTCGGCGCTTTGATGTGCGGTTTTACCTGGTCGCCATCCTGTTCATCATTTTTGATCTGGAAGTGGCGTTCTTGTTCCCTTGGGCGGTCACGCTATCTGAAACAGGGCTGTTCGGCTTTCTGTCGATGGTGGGGTTTCTGGGCGTGCTGACGGTCGGGTTCATCTACGAATGGTGCAAGGGCGCCCTGGATTGGGAGTGACGGCATGACTGCCTCGCAGAGCGGCGCCGACGGCGTGCTGCGCCCCGGGCCGGCGCAGGACGCGGTGATCAAGGGCATCACCGGCGAGATCGACGACAAGGGCTTCGTGGTCGCCAACCTCGACAAGTTGGTGAACTGGGCCCGCACCGGCAGCCTGTGGCCGATGACCTTTGGCCTGGCGTGCTGTGCGGTGGAGATGATCCACGCCTATATGCCGCGCTACGACCTCGACCGGATGGGGGTGATCCCGCGCGCCTCGCCGCGGCAGAGCGACGTGATGATCGTGGCGGGAACGCTGACCAACAAGATGGCCCCCGCCCTGCGCAAGGTCTACGACCAGATGCCGGAGCCGCGCTGGGTGATCTCGATGGGTAGCTGCGCCAATGGCGGCGGCTACTACCATTATTCCTATTCGGTGGTGCGGGGCTGCGACCGGGTGGTGCCGGTGGATATCTATGTGCCCGGCTGCCCGCCGACCGCCGAAGCGCTGGTCTACGGCATCATGCAGTTGCAGAAGAAGATCAACCGCACAGGGACCATCCTTCGTGGCTGAGGAAATCGAGGTCGCGGCGGCCGCGTCGTCGCCGCTGGAACTGCTCGCCGCCATTGTGGCGACGCTGCCCGGGGTGACCGGCACCGCTATCCACTACGGCGAGGTGGTGGCCACCGCCGGGCGCGACTCGGTGCTGGCGTTGATGACGGCGCTGCGCGACCACGAGGCGTGCGTCTTCGAGCAGGTGATGGATATTTGCGGCGTGGATTGGCCGCAACGCGCCGAGCGGTTCGACGTGGTCTACAACCTGTTGTCGGTGTCGCTGAACCATCGCGTGCGGGTGATCGTGACCACCGACGAGCAGGCGCCGGTGCCCTCGGTGCATAGCATCTGGCCCGTTGCCACCTGGTGGGAGCGCGAGGCCTGGGATTTGTTCGGCATCGTGTTCTCGGGCCAGCCCGATCTGCGCCGCATCCTGACGGATTATGGCTTTGAGGGGCATCCGCTGCGCAAGGATTTCCCGCTCACCGGCTATGTCGAGGTGCGCTACGACCCGGAGCGCGCGCAGGTGGTGTACGAGCCGGTGAAGCTGGTGCAGGATTTCCGCAATTTCGACTTCCTGTCGCCGTGGGAGGCGATGACCACGCTGCCCGGCGATGAGAAGGCGCCGCGCAAGCAGGAGGGCGGGGCATGAGCGAGGCCGCGCCCAAAACCACCAAGACGGTCGAGATCGACAGCCACTCGATGAATTTGGGACCCCAGCACCCGGCGGCCCATGGCGTGCTGCGGCTGATCCTGGAGATGGACGGCGAGATCGTGGAGCGTGCCGACCCGCATATCGGCCTGCTGCATCGCGGCACCGAGAAGCTGATCGAATACAAAACCTACATCCAGGCGATGCCGTATTTCGACCGGCTGGATTACGTCAGCCCGATGAGCCAGGAGCATGCCTTCGCGCTGGCCACCGAGAAGCTGCTGGGCATCGAGGCGCCGGAGCGGGCGAAATGGATCCGCACGCTGTTCAGCGAGATCACGCGGGTGCTGAATCATCTGCTGAACCTCACGACCTATGCGCTCGATGTGGGCGCCATCACGCCGGCGCTGTGGGGGTTCGAGGAGCGTGAGAAGCTGATGGAGTTCTACGAGGCGGCGTCGGGCGCGCGGCTGCATGCCAATTATTTCCGCACCGGTGGCGTGGCCAAGGACCTGCCGGCTGGGCTGGAGGAGCGCATTGCCGAATGGGTGGATGGCTTCCCCAGGTTCGTCGACGATCTGGAAAGCCTGCTGACGGCCAACCGTATCTGGAAGCAGCGCACGGTCGATATCGGCGTGATGTCGCCGGAGAATGCGCTGGCCTGGGGCTTTACCGGCCCGTGCCTGCGCGCCTCGGGCGTGCCGTGGGATTTGCGCCGGTCGCAGCCCTATGAGGTTTACGACCAGCTCGACTTCAAGGTTCCGGTCGGACGCAACGGCGACTGCTACGATCGCTATCTGGTGCGCGTGGCCGAGATGCGCGAGAGCGCCAAGATCATCGCGCAGTGCCTGGCGAAGATGACGCCAGGGCCGGTGAAGGTGCTGGACAACAAGATCAGCCCGCCGTCGCGCGCCGACATGAAGCGGTCGATGGAAGCGCTGATCCACCACTTCAAGCTGTTCACCGAGGGCTATCACGTGCCGGCAGGGGCCACGTATACTGCGGTTGAATCGCCCAAGGGCGAGTTCGGCGTGTATCTGGTGGCCGACGGCACCAACCGGCCGTATCGCTGCAAGATCCGCCCGACCGGGTTTGCCCATCTTCAGGCCATCGAAGTCCTCAGCAAACGGCACATGCTGGCTGACGCCGTGGCGATCATCGGATCGCTCGACATCGTGTTCGGCGAGATCGACAGGTAACCATCATGGCCGATTTCGAACAGCCCACCAGCTTTGCCTTCGACGCCGAGAGCGATGCCGAGATTGTGGCGACCATCGCCAAATACCCGCCGGGCAAGCAGGCCAGCGCGGTGCTGCCGCTGCTGTATGTGGCCCAGCGGCAGATGGGCCGAGTGACCGGCAGCGCCTGGGTGCCGGTGAAGGCGATGGACGAGATCGGCCGGATACTGTCGATGCCGCCGATCCGTGTTTACGAGGTGGCGACGTTTTATTTGATGTACAACATGGCGCCGATCGGGAAGTTCCATTTGCAGTTGTGCACCACCACGCCGTGCTGGCTGCGCGGGTCGGACGACGTGGTGGCCGCGTGCCGCGAGGTGACCGGCATCAAGGGCTGGAAGGAGAATAGCGCCGACGGGCTGTTCAGCATGACCGAGGTGGAATGCGTGGGTGCGTGTGTGAACGCGCCGATTCTGCAGGTGAACGACGATTTCTACGAGGACATGGACGCCGAGAAAACGCGCGCGCTGCTGGCGGCGCTGAAACGCGGCGAAATCCCTAAACCGGGTTCGATGGCGGGCCGCCAGACCTCGGCGCCCGCGGGCGGGCCGACGACGCTCACCACCTTGACGTTCGAGAAGGCGCAGTAGCCCAATGCTCAGCGACCAGGACCGGATTTTCACCAATCTCTATGGCATCAACGACTGGCGGTTGGCCGGCGCGCAGGCGCGTGGCGACTGGGACGGCACCAAGGCCATCATCGAACGCGGCCGCGACGCCATCGTCGACGAGATGAAGGCCTCTGGCCTGCGCGGGCGCGGTGGGGCGGGGTTCCCGACCGGCATGAAATGGTCGTTCATGCCCAAGACCATCGGCGACCGGCCGCATTATCTTGTGGTCAACGCCGACGAATCGGAGCCCGGCACCTGCAAGGACCGCGATATCCTGCGCCACGACCCGCACAAGCTGGTGGAAGGCTGCCTGCTCGCCAGCTTCGCGATGGGTGCCCATGCTTGCTACATCTACGTGCGCGGGGAGTTCTACAACGAGGCGGTGCATTTGCAGCACGCCGTCGACGAGGCCTATGCGGCGGGGCTGATCGGCAAGAACGCCTGTGGCTCGGGCTGGGATTTCGACTGCTACGTGCATCGTGGCGCGGGCGCCTATATTTGCGGCGAGGAAACCGCGCTGATCGAAAGCCTGGAGGGCAAGAAGGGCATGCCGCGGCTGAAGCCGCCCTTCCCGGCGGCGGTCGGGCTGTATGGCTGCCCCACCACGGTGAATAACGTTGAGAGCATCGCTGTGGCTCCGACTATTCTGCGCCGAGGTGCGGCGTGGTTTTCCGCACTTGGGCGGCCGAAGAATGCTGGCACAAAGCTGTTCTGCATTTCGGGCCATGTGAACAAGCCGTGCAATGTCGAGGAGGAACTCGGCATTCCCATGCATGAGTTGATCGACAAATATGCCGGCGGCGTGCGCGGCGGTTGGGACAATCTGCTGGCGGTGATCCCTGGCGGGGCGTCGGTGCCGCTGCTGCCCAAGAGCATCTGCGACACCGTGTTGATGGATTTCGACAGTTTGCGCGAGGTACGCTCGGGCCTGGGCACCGCGGCGGTGATCGTGATGGACAAATCCACCGACGTGATCCGCGCCATTGCCCGGCTGTCGGCGTTCTACAAGCATGAGAGCTGCGGCCAGTGCACGCCGTGCCGCGAGGGCACCGGCTGGATGATGCGGGTGATGAACCGCATGGTGCAGGGCCGCGCCGAGCCGGACGAGATCGACACGCTGGAACAGGTAACGCGCCAGGTTGAGGGCCACACGATCTGTGCGCTTGGCGATGCCGCGGCTTGGCCGATCCAGGGGCTGATCCGGCATTTCCGCCCGGTGATGCTGGAGCGGATCGCGGCATACAAGGCGCGATCAATTCCCTTGGCGGCGGAGTAGCGAGCCATGGTGAAGGTTACCGTCGACGGCATTGATGTGGATGTGCCGCCCGGCTCCAACGTGCTGCAGGCCTGCGAGGCCGCCGGCAAGGAAGTTCCGCGGTTTTGCTACCATGAGCGGCTGTCGGTTGCCGGCAATTGCCGCATGTGCCTGGTGGAGATCGAAAAGGCGCCGCCCAAGCCGTTCGCTTCGTGCGCCTATCCGGTGGCCGAGGGCATGGTGGTGCACACCGACACGCCGATGGTGGTGAACGCACGTCGAGGGGTGATGGAGTTCCTGCTGATCAACCACCCGCTGGATTGCCCGATCTGTGACCAGGGCGGCGAGTGCGACCTGCAAGACCAGGCAGTGGGCTATGGCCGCGACAACTCGCGCTACGACGAGCACAAGCGCGCGGTGAAGGACAAGGACCTCGGCCCGCTGGTCAAGACGGTGATGACGCGCTGCATCCACTGCACGCGCTGCATCCGCTTCTCGTCCGAGATCGCCGGCGTGTCCGAACTCGGCGCCACGGCGCGCGGCGAGGGCATGGAAGTCGGTACCTACGTTGAAAAGGCGCTGACCTCGGAGTTGTCCGGCAACCTGATCGACATCTGCCCAGTGGGGGCGCTGACCTCCAAGCCCTATGCCTTCGTGGCGCGGCCGTGGGAGCTGAAGAAGACCGACAGCGTGGATGTGCTGGACGCCGTAGGGGCGGCGATCCGCGTTGATGCGCGCGGGCCGGAAGTGCTGCGCGTGCTACCGCGGTTGAACGAGGACGTGAACGAGGAGTGGCTGGCCGACAAGTCGCGCTTCGCCATCGATGGGTTGAAGCGTCGGCGGCTGGATAGTTGCTGGGTGAAACGCGACGGCAAGCTGGCCAAGGCAAGCTGGGACGAAGCGTTTGCCGCCATCGCCGCCAAGCTGGCGGGCGTAGCGGGGGAGCGCATCGGCGCCATCGCCGGCGACCTGGC
>JBBQOT010000099.1:0-8135 GCA_038331165.1 Acetobacterales bacterium | reverse complement strand
AGGCGATGTTCGGCCGCGCCAGGGCAATCGGTTGAAGGGCGGCATTCGGGTCTTGCGGCCATCTCCCCCCAGAAACCGTCATTGCGAGCCCTTGCGAAGCAATCCAGCGTCACGACGAGGCCTTTCGGGCGGGTCTGGATTGCGTCGCAAGGGCTCGCAATGATGTTTTCTGGGGGGAGATGGCCGCAAGACCCGAATGCCGTCCTTCAACCGATTGCCCTGGCGCGGCCGCACATCGCCTGCCGGGCGGTTCGGCGTGCTAGCCCGATGCGGGTCGATCCCGGCTCTTGCCGCTTGTGAGCGCAGGTTCCATCTTTGTGGGACCGATCCCTCCTGTGCCGGGCCCCTGGATGATTCATTACAACCTGCGTTGCGACGACGGACATGAGTTCGATAGCTGGTTCAACAGCTCGGCCAGCTTTGACAAGCAGGCAAAGCGGGGATTGCTGGAATGCCCGCTTTGCGGGAGTGCGAAGGTGGAGCGGGCGTTGATGACGCCCGCGGTGCCGCGCAAGGGGCGGATCACCGCCGATCCCACCCCGCCGCAGCCCGCCGCGCCGGCGGTGGCCACCGAGCATGTGCCGGATCATATCCGGGCGATGCTGCAGAAACTGCGGGCCGAGGTGGAGAAGAACTGCGATTACGTTGGCGATGCGTTCGCCGAGGAGGCGCGGCGCATCCACAAGGGCGAGGTCGATCCGCACGGTATTTATGGCGAAACCACGCGGGAGGAGGCCGAGGCCCTGGCCGAGGAAGGCATCGATATTTCGCGGATTCCGTGGGTGCCGCGAGCGGACGGGTAGGGGGCGCTGTAATACCAACCCTTCTAATAATTGACCGATAGAGAAAGCCAAGGCCAGGGCTTTGCCCTGGACCAACCAAAGGCCGACGGCCTTTGGAAACCCATTTATTTTCGTATATTTAAGGTCCAGGGGCTTGGCCCGTCGCGCGAAGGCGCGCTCGGGACCTGGTGGGGTCAAGGGGCAACGCCCCTTGCCTTGCTTGCCTGCACTTCCTTTGGGTTTCTTACCCCCCGGGCGCGCGTCGTTCCCTGCGGCACGCCCAGCGCCCTGGTCACCTCGGCGAGGTAGGCGGACTGGCGCGCGACGTCGGTGCATTCGCCCAGCAGGGTATGGGCATGGGCTTGGGCGCGGGCGATTTCCTCGGCGTGACGGGTGGCGTCCAGCGACGCGGTAACCCCGGCGGCGTGGCGGCGGTGGTGGTTCAATGGGGCGGCGACCCATGCGACCTGGCCGTCGCTGCGCGCCAGCAGGTCGAGGTAGAGGTGCCAGTCGCCGGCCATGCGGTATTCGGCCAGCGCCGACGCGCAGCGCACCAATGCCGCGCGCAGAGCGGTGCGGCGAAACAGGATGGCGCTGGCGTTCACCAGCAGGTTGCGCTCGGCCAGGAAGCGGGCGGCGAAGTCGCGGGCGGCGAACAGTCCGTCCTGTGCCAGGGCTGAGACTCCGGCCCGGGCGTAGTATTCCTGGTGGCTGCCCCATAGTTCGGCGCCCTGGGCGTCGATGGCGCGGCTATCGCAGGCGACGGCGACGATGTCCTCGGCGGCGGCGATGCGGGCGGTCAGGGTGGCGAGCAGGGCGGGGTCGGCCGCGTCGTCGGACTCGGCGATCCAGACCCAGTCGCCGGTTGCGCGCTCGACCCCGCGGCGCCATTGGGCGAAGACGCAGCCGGAATTGCGGCGATTGGCGACAACTGTGATCTCTCGCCCCCAGGCGGCAGCGGTTTGGCGGGCTACGGCGCGGCTGTCGTCGGTCGAGGCGTCATCGAGCAGCAGCACTTCGGCCACCGGGTGGGATTGGGCGAAGACCGAGGACAAACGGGTGTCGAGATGGCGGGCGTGGTTGTAGTTGGGCACCACGACGCTGATGCGCGCCAGATCGGGCATCGCTTCGGCCAGCAGGCGCGTGGCATAGCGCGGGAAGTCGAAGGCCGCCTGGGCGGCGACGGCGGCGGCGGCACGTGCGGGCAGGTCGGCTTGTGTGGCGAGCAGGCGGGCCAGGGCGGCGGCCATTTCCGGCGGGTCGCCCATTGGCACGGTGATGCCGCCGGCGTCTTCGAGCAGCGGCGGGATGCCGCCCGAGCCGGCGAAGGCCACCAGCCGCAGCCCGGCGGCCATCGCCTCCAGCGCGACGGTGGGGAAGGGGTCCTCGCGCGACGGCAGGCAGAAGGCGTCGGCGGCGCTGAACCAGTCGGCGGCGTCGTCGCGGAAGCCGGGACGCAGGAAGCGGCCGGTTGCCTCGGCCTGGGCGATGTCGGGGCCGAGATAGGCCAGCACGCTGGGGTCGATGGCGCCGATCCAGGCGAAGACGGCGTCGGTGCGCAGGCGCGAGAGGCTGCGCCAGACCTGGAGGAACAGGTCGAAGCCCTTGCGCAGATCGCCATAGCCGGCGCCGAGCACCAGAGGTTGCGCGTTGGCCAGGCCGAGTTCGGTGCGCAACCGGGTGCGGGCGGCGGGATCGAAGGCGACGCGGCGGTAGTTGCCCTGCGGCAGGACCCGCGCGGCATCGGCGGCGAACGGCGCGATGGTGGCGAATTCCGCCTGCACGACCGGCGCGGGGAAAATGATGCGGTGGGCTGCCTGCGCCCCGGCCCGGGCGGCGCCACGCGCGCCTTTTTCCGCCAGCAGGCGGGGCAATTCGTGGACCAGCAGGGTGGCGGGGACACCGGCCTCGGCCAGCAGCGGCACCAGGGCGCCGGAGACGGCGCTGTTGACCAGGGCTGCACGCATTCCGCGAGCGGCGCAGCCGGCGATATGGGCGGGCCATTGCGCCGGGTCCTCCAGCACCGTGGTTGGTGCGACGGCCGCGAAATCAGCACGCAATGCGCCGCCGCCGAGCAGCAGGATTTCGAGCCGCAAGCCGTGCGCGTGGCGCAGATGGCGGGCAAGGTGCAACAGCAGCATCTGCGCCCCGGCGGGAAACGCGTCGTGGCCGACCAGCAGCAGACCGGGCGAAGCGGCGGCATCGGCCATGCCGGCGACGGCGCGGGCGGTGGCGTTGAGCCAGGCGCCGCCGTAGTGCAGGTCGGGCTCCAGGTATGCGGCCTCGGCCCATTCGTTCCAGGCGTTGACACACACCAGCGCCGCGCCGGCGACGCGCGAAACCTGGGCGCGGGCGACCAGGGTGGCGAGCCAGGCCTGGTATTTCGCCGGGGCGGCGCCGTGCAGCACGAGGCCGGCACCCTGGCGGCGCGCGTCGTTGTCCCACGAGGGCACGGCGGTCTTGATCAGCGGGAAGCTGGGCGGCGCCTCGGCGAGCGAGGCGGCCACCACGTCGTCGTAGGCGAAAACCTGTGCCGAAGCGCGCGGGTCGTAATAGGTGAGTTCCGCGTTGCGCATTTTCAGGCCGGTGACCAGCTTGTGCGGCGGGAACTCGACGGCGGCGTCGAAGCCGAGTGGGCGCGGGTCCATGGCGTCGAAGCTTTGCGCCATCACCAGCACCGGGTCCTCGGCGTGGCGGGCGCGGAACAGGGCGCGCCAGCGGGCGACGGTGGCAGCGGTGTCGGGGATCAGCGCCGGGCGGTAGAGCTTCAACAGCGGCCGGCCTTGCAGGCGGATGTAGCGCGGGTCGCGGAAATGGCGGGCCAGGCAGTCGATCAGGGCAATGTCGTCGTCTTCGCGGTAGTCCTGGGCGATCAGCACATCCTGGTCGCCGCCGTCCCAGCGGCGGGTCCAGTTTTCGTTGGCCCACATCAGGCAGAATGGAAAGTCGACTTCGGGCTCGGCGAGCATTGCCTCGACCGGCTTTTCCAGCAGGCGGCGGCCGTTGAACCAGTAGAAATAGTGCACGAAGCCGGACAGGCCGGCGCCGCGCGCGAGTTCGATCTGGCGGCGCATGGTCGCGGTGCCGTCGAGGCTGTAGTGGCCGAGGTCGCGTGGCACGCGGGGCTGGTAGTGGCCCTCGAAGCGCGGCATGGCGCGGGCGGCCGAGGTCCATTCAGTGAAGCCGGTGCCCCACCAGGCATCGTTCTCGGGCACTGCGTGGAACTGCGGCAGGTAGAAGGCCAGCACCTGGGCGCGGCGCACGGCACCCGGCGGCAGCGGTTGCGGTTCCTCGAAATCCGGGCCAGGGCGGGTGTTGCGGCGCACGGCATCGAACACGCCGGTTTCGCTTTGCGGCGGGGTGGGGTGCACGCGCAACAGGCGGCGGATGCGGCGGTAGTGCAGCAGCGGGTTTTCCGACAGGTCGCCATCGAGGTAGCGGCGGACGTAGTAGCGCGTGTCGAATTCGGCCGAGGGGTTGCGTTCCTCGCGAAAACCGGTGTGCAGGAAATGCTCGAACGGATCGACGCCGGCGACGGCAATGTCGGGATAGGTCTGCAGGTAGAAGACCGGATCGAATTCCGGCAAGGGGCTGGCTTCGCCGCGCAGGCGCCGGTCGAGGTAGTGGCGCAGCAGGGTCTGGCCGGGCGCGGCGGTGTGGCGGGTGCGGTACCAGGCGAGGTCGAAGAACGGCGCCGGCGCGCGGCACTCGGCCTCACCGCGGCGGATGTAGTGCAGGAGCGGGTTCAGGCCGCGCACGCCGACATCGGAATTCTGCCGCAGGTACCATTCGGTGGCGAAGTACGGGTTGGGCAGACGCCCCTCGCGGGCGCCGTGGTCGAGGTAGTGGACGACCGGGTCGATGCCCGGGGGATCGGCGTAGGCACGGCCGTACCAGTCGGGGTCGACCAGGCCGCTTGCCAGGAGGTCGGCGAGGTCGCGGTCGCGCAGGGAGGGTGCCGCGAGCGACTGGGTGTCGGCCTCGGCGCGGGCAAGGTGCACCGTTTGGTCGTTCATGCGGCACCGGCTCGGCGGCGGTGTGCCGGGCGCATCCTGTGGCGTGTGAGCCGCCTCACGCCCTGTTTGCCCCGCCGATGTTGGCTGCACGATCACGCATGGCGGGAGAATACAGGTCGGCGCGGTGTCGGCAATAAGTAAAGATCGTTAACTATTTTTTGTCGATCTTGCAACGTCTGGCAAAACGGCCGCTGCAACGATTGCATGCGGCTCTGGTGCGGTGGGGCGGGACGGCAGTATGACCCCGCGCTGCACAGGATCGGAGTCGCCGCCATGGAAGCACGCCGTATGGAGTACCGCTCGCTCGGCCGCAGCGGATTGAAGGTGTCGCCGCTGTGCCTGGGGGCGATGATGTTCGGTGGCGCCACCGACGAGGCGACCTCGCGCCGCATCGTTGACCGGGCGCGCGAACAGGGCATCAACTTCATCGATACCGCTGATGCTTACAACGGCGGCGCGTCGGAGGAGGTGGTGGGCCGCGCCGTGGCGGCCGAACGCGACTGGTGGGTGGTCGCGACCAAGCTCGCCAACCCCACCGGCAGCGGCCCGAACGGCACCGGCACCTCGCGCGGGCATATCCAGCGCGCCACTGAGGCGAGCCTGCGGCGGCTAGGGCTGGCGACGATCGACATCATGTATCTGCACAAGGAGGATCATTCGACGCCGTTGGAGGAAACCGTGCGGGCGCTGGCTGATCTGATCCGGGTGGGCAAGTTGCGGCATTTTGGCGTGTCGAACCATCGCGCCTGGCGGCTGGCGGAGATTTGCCGGCTGTGCGACCAGGCCGGCATCGATCGGCCGGTGGCCAGCCAGCCGGTGTACAATGCGCTGAATCGGATGATCGAGGTGGAGCACCTGCCGGCGTGCGCGCATTTCGGCGTGGGGGTGTTTGCGTATTCGCCGCTGGCGCGGGGGGTGCTGACCGGCAAATACACGCCCGACGTGCCACCGCAAGCGGGGACTCGGGCGGGGCGGCAGGATCGGCGGATGATGGAGACGGAGTGGCGGCCCGAAAGCCTGCACCTGGCACGCGCCATCGCCGAACATGCTGAGAAAAAGGGGACGACGGCGAGCCGCTTTGCGATGGCTTGGGTCTTGAACAACAAGCTCGTTGCCGGCGCCATTGCCGGGCCGCGCACCATGGAGCAGTGGGACGACTATGTGGCGGCGCTGGAACTGCGGCTGACCGCCGAGGACGAGGCGTTCATCGACCGGCTGGTGCCGCCCGGCCACCCATCCACTCCCGGCTACAACGACCCGGCGTATCCGATCGAGGGGCGTGTTGCCCGGGGATAGGCGGCGGCGGTGAAGGCGCTACAATCGCGATAATGACGGGAGGAGATGGCCATGTTCACGGTGACGCCGAACAAAGAGATACTGGGTGCGACGATCGGCAACTTCGACGCGCGCCAGCCGATGGATGACGAAACCTTTGGCGCCCTGCTCAACGCGCTGGGCCGCTATGGCGTGCTGCGCTTCCCAAACCAGGATTTGGACGCGCACAGCCTGAAGGGATTTTCCGAGCGTTTCGGCGACATCCAGTCGGGCATCGGGGAGAAGCGCAACTCCGGCGTGCCGGAAGTCGGTATCCTGTCCAACGTGCGGGCGAACGGCGAATACATCGGCCTGCCGGATGCCGGCCAGGACTGGCACACCGACATGTCGTACCGCGACGTGGTGGGCTTCGTGAACGTGCTGTATGGCGTGAAGGTGCCGGTGCGCGACGGGAAAATTCTCGGTGCGACCGAATTCTCCAACATGCATGCCGCCTATGACGGGCTGCCGGAGGACATCAAGACGCGGCTGGCCGACGCCACCGTAACCCACGACTTCGACAAGTTCTGGTCGATGATGGTCGCCCGCCCCGGCAGCACCCGCAAACCGATGACGGCCGAACAGCGCGCCAAGCGGCCGGCCGTGGTGCACCCGCTGTTCCTCACCCACCCGATCACCGGGCGGACGGTGCTGTACTGCAACCCCGGCTATGCCATGCGCATCAACGAACTGCCGGCCGATGAAAGCGAGCGGATGCTGGCTTTCCTGTTCGAACATCAGCTGCAGGACAAATACCGTTATATGCATCGCTGGCAGGTGCGCGACCTGCTGCTGTGGGACAATATCGGTTCGATCCACCAGGCCATCGCCGATTACCGCCCCGAGGAGGAGCGGTTGATGCTGCGCTGCCAGGTGATGGCGACCAAGGTGTTCCAGCCGGCGTTTCTTGAACCCGCGCGACGGTACCCTGCCCCCATGGCGGCAGAGTAGGGTCATGCGGTTTCTCCGCTATTCCGTCGGCGGCATCACCTCGCTGGGCATCCTGGAAGGCGATGTTATCGCCGAAATCTCCGGCGACATGTTCGGCGCCCAAGGAACAGGATGGCAGCGCACCGGACGGCACCACCCGCTTGCCGCCGTGCGCATCGAGGTGCCGGTGGTGCCGCCGACGTTCTATGCTGCGGGGCTGAACTACGTGGCCCATGTGAAGGAAGGGGCGGCCAAGCGCGGCGAGGAACCGAAGCTGCCGCCGGAAGCCGATATCGGCTATCGCGCCGTCAACGCGCTGACCGCGCATGACACCGATGTGGTGATTCCCGCCGATGCGCCGGAGCAGGTTCACTACGAGGGCGAGATCGTCGTGGTCATCGGCAGGACAGCGAAGAATGTCAGCGAGGCCGAGGCGCTGGACTGCGTGTTCGGTTACACCATCGGCAACGACGTGTCCGAGCGCACCTGGCAGCGTGGTGACCGCACCTTTTTCCGCGCCAAGAATACCGATACCTGGAAGCCGATGGGGCCATGGATCGAAACCGAGCTGGACCTCGCCGCCGCCATGACGGTGGTGCGGGTGAACGGCGCCGAGACCATCCGCTTTCCGACCAACGACATGCTCTACAGCATCGCCACGTTTATCAGCCGGACCTCGCGGTATTGCACGCTGGTGCCGGGGGATGTGATGTGGATGGGGACGGATGGGACCTCGCCGAACCTCAAGCACGGGGATGTGGTGGAAATTGACGTCACCGGCATCGGCACGCTACGGAATCGGTTTGTGCGGGCGGGGAGGTAGGGAAGGCCAGGGCGAAGCCCCATAGGCACGAAGATAAGGAAGGCGAGGGCTCTGCCGTCGCGGCGCAAAGCCGCGCCACGGGACCCGCAAAGGGTCAGAGACCCTTTGATCCCATTACCTTTAGTGGTCGTGCAAGGTGCCACCAGTCAAACCAGCGCATTGAATTGGGGCTGCTGGCGCAGCCAAGAAACTCCTGGCATCCCCAGATAATTAACCTATTGGAATTTTTAGTTTTTTTTACAGAATAAGGTCCAGGGGCTTGGCCCCTGG
>JBBQOT010000098.1:0-8195 GCA_038331165.1 Acetobacterales bacterium | reverse complement strand
GAAGATGGCGCGGTATCGGCGAAGCGCTTGGGCGGCGTTGGGCGACGAGGCGGTCATGCGGGCAGCCATCCGGTGTGCGAGCGCACCAAAGGCGACAACTCCCGTGTCGCGCACGTGAAGTTTCGATGACCGGGATGGCTTGACACCGGAAGGTGAAGATCATGGGAATGACCGCGAACCGTCATCGTGCCGTCACCATCCCCTGGCACATGTGGTTGTTCGCCCGGCGGACTCGCAACGTGGGCGAAAGGCGGAGCAGCCGCATGATCGTGATCTACAATCCGACCGCCGGTCGGCGCCGGGTGCGCGTGTTGTGGCGCGTGCTCGACCTGCTGATGGCAACCGGGGTCCGCGTGGAACTGGCTGAGACGGGTTGGGCCGGGCATGCCACGCAACTTGCGCGCCAGGCCGCGCTGGCTGGGCGCGCCCTGGTGGTGGCCGCCGGCGGCGACGGCACCATTGCCGAAGTAGCCGGCGGCATCGCCGGGACGGACTGCAAGCTGGGCATCATCCCGCTCGGCACGGCGAACGTGTTGGCGCACGAACTTGACCTGCCGTTCTCGCCCCGGGGCGTGGCCGCCGCGCTGGCGATGGCGCGCACCTGTGACATCTGGCCCGGCATCGTCCGCTCGGCCGACGGCACGCCGCAGCCACGCAACGGGGTGTTCGTGCAGATGCTGGGCGCCGGCTTCGACGCCCAGGTGGTGCATCGCATTTCGCTGCCATGGAAGCGGCGGCTTGGCGCATTGGCCTATGCGCTGCAGGCCGGGCGGGAGCTGGGCCGCTATGGCTTCGCACCGATCCGTGTGTGCGTGGACGATGTCTGTTTCGATACGGCCAGCGTGATTGTCACCAAGGGCCGGCTATATGCCGGACGGCATCTGCTTGCGCCCGGAATGGCGCCGACGCGGCCGGGCTTCACGGTGGCGATGTTCGACCATGCCGGCCCGCTGGCGGCGCTGTGCTACGGCCTGGCGCTGCCGCTGGGGTTGCTGCCGCGCATGGCGGGGGTGCGGCTGCTGCCGGCGCACAGCGTGACCATCGAGGATGCCGAGGTGCCGGTGCAAACCGATGGCGACATCGGCGGGCGCGCGCCGCTGCGGGTCACCGACGCGCCACGGCCGATCGCCGTGGTGGTGGCCTGAACAGAATCCGCATCGGTCGGGGCGGGCGCCAGGTACCACGGCAAGCATCAGGATGCAGCGCCTCTCGGCGCCGGTCAGCCGCGCCGCTGCAGCACGGCCATCTTCGGCGCCCAGTAACTCACGCCGCCTTTGTCGCTGCGGTGGATGAAGACCTGGGCGGTATTCTCGGCGATGAAGCGGGCGCGCTCGGGCGCGATGGCCGGGCTGTCCAGTGTGCCGGTGCGCAACATTCCTTCCAGCAGCGCGATGGTGCGCGGCACCTTGGGCAGGTCAGCGTCCATCGGGTTGAACACGTGGATGTCTTCGATCACGTAGAACCCGCCCGGCTGCACCCGGTCGAACAGGTGGGCCAGCGTCAGTTGCTGGTGGTACGAGGCGTGCGAGCCGTCGTCGATCAGCAGGCGCAACGGCGGCAGGCTGGCGGCCAGGGTGGCCAGCGACTCGGCCGAGCCGGCGTCGCCGCGCACGAAGGTGAAGCCGTCGATCTGCACCGCCGAGAAATCCGAGATGTCGAAGCCGAAGATGCGTGCGCGGGGAAAATAGCGGCGCCACATGGCAATCGACGGCGCCTCGGCCTCGCTGCGGCCGCGCAGCTTGGCTTCGTCGAGCCCGCCGCGCTTCAGCCCGATCTCCAGCATGGCGAAGTCCTGCTCACGGAACTGCTCGAACAGGAACGCATACAGGCGCGCGTAGTCGTGCGCATGGTACACGGTGTCGCCCTTGTCGCTGCCGGCTTCGTTGGCGAGTTGCGAAAGATTGAGGGTCACGGCGGCGTCTCCCGAATGGCATGCCCCCTGTCTTGCCGCGATCACGCCCGGGGTCAACCGCGCGCCGGCGCGGTGGCAGCCGCCGGCTCGCGCTGCTATTTTGCCCCGCCATCGCCGACCCGTATGGAGACTGCCCTGACCGAGTGCGCTCAATCAACGTTCCACCAGGATCGGTCGACGGGGGCACGCCACCCCAACGCCGGGCGGACTGGCAGCCTATCTGGCGAAGCGCCGGCGCGGTCTTGCCGCAGGACCAATCTTCGCAACGCCGATCCGCCAGGCCCACTCCCCGCCCGCGTCGCCGACGCCGCATGATCCCGCGCCTCATCCACCAGATGTTCATTCCCCCGGAGGAAGACCCCCATCGCACGCTCGATGCCGAGGTGCTGGCGCAGTGCGCGGCGTGGCAGGCCCATCACCCGGAATTCGAGTATCGCTTGTGGAATCTGGCCGCATTTCGCGGCCTTTGCATCGTGCACGACGCGTTGCACGTTTTCGAAGCCATCCAGGCCTGCCGGTTCCCCTCCATGAAGGTGGACATGGCCCGGCTTACCATCCTGTCTGCCTTGGGCGGGTTCTGGGCGGACCTTAAGCTGGTGCCGCTGCGCCCGTTCCTGTCGGATCTGATCGGGCACCGGCTGGTGCTGGCCGAGCACTTCGTCAACGACGCGTGGGTTCCGGGGCTTCCGTGTGCTGCGTTCATGGGGGCGGAGCCGGGCCACGCATTCCTCCACGCCGCCACCGAACATGCCTTGCGCCAGATCGAGGCGCGCTGGCCCCGCACGCTTGAGGTCGCCGGCCCCAACGCGCTCTACCACGTGCTCAGTGCGATGCGGCATTCAGGGCAGATTGGCCCAGACTACGTGATGCTGCCCCAGCATGTGGCCTGGAACGGCCTGTTCGCGAACGGCAGCAGCTCCTACAACCGCGGCCGTACCGGCGACATGCACTGGAGCCTGCGCGAACGCGTCGAGAGCCCCTACCTCGACGCCGGCGCCCCTGCGCCCGCCACCCGAACGTCCGCCACCCGAACGCCCGCCACCCGAACGCCCGCCACCCCAACGCCCGCACATGAAGAGGCCGCCATGCCTGTCTCGTCGGATGCCTTCAACGACCTGGTTTCCCATGTCCTGGCCCGCCTGCGGCCAGGGCGGGTCTGCGACATCGGGTCCGGCGCCGGCAAGTATGGCAAGCTGGTGCGCAGCCTGTCGTCGCAGCTGGACTTTCCCGTGCACTGCACGGCCATCGAGATCGACGCGCAGTATGTGGAGCAGTTCGCCCTGCGGCAGCTGTACGACGAGGTCGTCGCCGGCGATGCGCTCGACCTGCTCAAGACGCCTCGCGCGCGGTTCGATGTCGTCATCATCGGCGACTGCATCGAGCACATGCGAAAATCCCACGCCATCGACCTGCTGAACTTCCTGGTCTACCGGGCCGGCTACATCCTTGTCCTGTGGCCCGACGAAGCGATCCAGGACGATTGGGAAGGGCACGCCGCCGAGGCGCACATCTCCACCTGGTCGGTCGACGACTTCCGCCCGTGGAACGTGCTGCACGCCAGCCGCTACGTGGAAACCGGTCGTATGAACATCGTGCTCCTGCGTGGCTACCAGCGCACCAGCGCGGTGATCTCCGGCCAGGAGTTCCGCCAATGGCAAGACGCGCCGTTCATCCCGGCCCAGGCTGCCGATACGCGATCAGCACTCGACCGGTTGCGCGACCGTGTGCGCGACGACCCCGGCAACGTGACCCTGTGCAACCAGCTCGCCTACGCCCTGATGGAGACCGGCCGGGTTCAGGAGGCTCGCGAGGCCCTGCTCGCCGCGGTCAGACGCAACGGCGCTGTCGGCAGCCTGCTGCTCACCCTCAGCCATGCCTGCAACCGCCTCAGCCTGCCACAGGAAGCAATCCTCTATGGGCACGCCGCCGTCTCCGCCCTTCCCGGCGAGTTCCACGCGCACATGCACTTGGCCTATCTCTTGTTCGGTGTGCGCGAGCTGGATGACGCCAGGACGACACTCCTTGCGGCCGCCGCACTGAACCCGAACGACCCGCGCCCGTTTGAGATGCTGTCTACCCTCCACGAGCGTGCCGGCCGGCCGACAGAAGCGCTGGAGGCGATCGAGGTCGCGCTGCGCCTATCCCCCGACAATCCCCTATTCCGGCAGCGCCGCGAACAGTTGCTCGCCGGCGCCGGTCCCTAAAGCACGATCCGAGCGGATTGAATTTTCGAAGGCCCCCAAAACGTCTGTGATCTGATTCAAGCCGTCTGCCGGAATCTCGGGGCCGGCAGACATGTCGAAGGCTCTATCGGTTGACCATCGTGCCCGTGGTCGATCGCGCGCCGGCGCGGTGGCAGCCGCATTCGCGCGCTGCTACGGTGCGCCACCATCGCCGACCCGAATGGAGACCAACCTTGACCGAGAACGACATCATCCAACTGGTGCGCAGCACGGTCGAACGCCAATTGCTGGGCCGGCGGATTGATTCCTTCGACATCGACCGCATCGACTTCCTGGCCGCCGCCGTTACCTCGGCCGCCTATGCCCAGCGCCACATGCGCAGCACCCCACGCCACGCCAACGATCTCGCATTGTTGAAGGCGGGGCTGGGGCTGGTGCGCCCGCCGGGGCTGGTGCTGGAGTTCGGCGTGGCCAGCGCGCGCACCACCAACTTCATCGCCGGCCTGGTTGAGGGCCCGGTGTTCGGCTTCGACGGTTTCGCCGGCCTGCCGGAGGATTGGCGCCCGGGCTTCGGGCGCGGCGCCTTCGCCAGCAAGACGCTGCCGACGGTGGCAGCGAACGTGGAGCTGGTGGTGGGGTGGTTCGACCGCACCCTGCCGAGCTTCCTCGACACCCATCCTGGCCCGGTGTCCTTCGCCCATATCGACTGCGACCTATACAGCTCCACCCAGACGATCCTGGCGCAACTGCGCAACCGTATAGTGCCAGGCACGATCCTGGTGTTCGACGAGTATTTCAACTACCCCGGCTGGGAGGTGCACGAGCACCGCGCTTTCGCCGAGTTCATCACCGTCACCGGCCGCGCCTATGAATATGTCGGCGTGGTGCCGAGCCACCAGCAGGTGGCGGTGAGGATCGTGGCATGAGCGCTGCCGCGGGTTCGATGATGCGCTGCCGCCTCGCCAGCTTCGACGACCTGGCCCGCCACCCGGCGGCGCAGTACATCCCGGCCACCCGCGCGCCGGAGCGCGAGATCGACTCGTACGGCCTGCGCATCGCCGACACGCCCGACGACCTGGTAGTGCTGAACGACGCCGTGATCGTGCCCAGCGCCGGCGTGGTCTGGCAGGGGATGTGGGCCGGCGAGTCGATCCATAACCTGCCGGGCGACTGGCGCACCAAGTCCTGGCTGCCGGGGCAGTGGGACGAAGCCAGCGGCACCATCGGCTTCGACGCGAAACAGATCACCCCCACAGATGTGGTGGAGGAGCCTGTGCTGATGTTCGACACCATGGTGGGGTCTGGGAATTTCGGCCATTTCGTGCACGACACGCTGCCCTATGCGCTGATGCTGCAGCGGGCGCGCGCGGTGTTCCCCGACCTGCGCTTCCACATGTCGCGGCCGCAATTCCCCAACCAAGTCCGCCTGTTCGCCGCCGCCTTCGGCCACCCCGTGGAAGCGGCGATCGACGTGGGGGGCGCGCTGCTGCGCCGGCTGGTGCTGGCGCGGCGCCAGTCGATGATGGGCGGCCCGGTCTGGTCGATGCCCTTCGCGGGATTGCGCCACGCGCGCGCCGCTACCCTTCGCGCCTGGGGGCTGGACGGCAATGGCGGCACGCTGAAGGTGTTCCTGCACCGCTTCGACGACATAGCCAACCGTCGCGCCCGCGGCTTGCTGTATGGCCGCAACTTCAACAACACCGATGCCCTGCTGATCGGCATGCTGCACGCCGGCTTCGTGGCGCTTGAGCCAGGCCGCGCCCGCATCGAGGAAATCGCCGACCTGCTCAGCCGCGCCGAAACCGTCGCCAGCCTGCACGGCGCCGGGCTGGGCAACCTGGTGTTCTGCCGCCCCGGCACGCGGGTGTTCGAACTGCGCAGCCATGAGGGCAACTGGCGCTCGCTGGAGGCAACCTCGCTGGCGCTGGGCCATCGCTTCGGCGCCGTGACGCAGCCGGTGCCGGCACCGGGCAAGGAGCCGTATCTCGACGTCGATGCGATCGTGAAGGCCATAGCCTGATGACGATGCGCCCGGATGCGCTGAACGGCGCCGACCTCGTGGTGGTCGGCTCGGGCTTCTTCGGCCTGACCATCGCCGAGCGCGCCTCCCGCGTGCTGGGTGCCAAGGTCTGCGTGATCGAGCGGCGCGGCCATATCGGCGGCAATGCCTGGAGCGAGATCGACCGCGACAGCGGGGTGGAGGTGCACCTGTACGGCTCGCATCTGTTCCACACCAACAGCCAGCCGGTATGGGATTATGTCACCGGCTTTTCCCCCTTCACCGGCTACCGCCACCACGTGTTCACCAACCATGACGGCCGCATCTACCCGATGCCGATCAACCTGGGCACCATCTGCTCATTCTTCGGCCGCGCCTTCAGCCCCGCCGAGGCGCGCGCGCTGGTGGCCGAACAGGCCGCCGAGATGGCCGGGCGCACACCCGCCAACCTGGAGGAACAGGCGATCTCGCTGATCGGCCGGCCGCTGTACGAGGCGTTCATCCGCGGCTACACCGCCAAGCAATGGCAGACCGACCCGCGCGACCTGCCGGCCAGCATCATCACCCGCCTGCCGGTGCGCTTCACCTTCGACAGCCGCTATTTCAGCGACACCTACGAGGGCCTGCCCGAAGACGGATACTTCCGCCTGCTGGAACGCATGGCCGCGCACGACAATATCGCCGTGCTGACCGGCACGGATTACTTCGACGTGCGCGCGCGCATCCGCCCCGACGTGCCGGTGGTCTATACCGGGCCGATCGACCGCTATTTCGACTACCGCCTGGGCCGGCTGGGCTGGCGCACGCTGGATTTCGAGCGCGAAGTGCTCGACGTGGCGGACTACCAGGGTACCTCGGTGATGAACTACGCGTCGGAATCGGTGCCCTTCACCCGCATCCACGAATTCCGCCACCTGCACCCCGAACGCCGGCACGATAGCGGCCGCACCACGATCTTTCGCGAATACTCCCGCTTCGCCGGGGCGGCCGACGAGCCATATTACCCGATCGATACCGCCCAGGACCGCGCAATCTACGACGGCTACCGGGCGCTGTGCGCGCAACAGCCTGGGGTGCTGTTCGGCGGCCGGCTGGGCACCTATCGCTACCTCGACATGCACCAGGCAATCGGCGCCGCGCTGAAGGCATTCGACCGCGATATCGCCCCGGCACTGCGCGAACGGCGCATGTTGGCGGGGGTGGTGGCGGAGTAGGGAAGGGGAAGTCTTCTTTTTGTTCACAAAAAGAAGACCTTTCTGCCTCACCTGAAATCCCGCGATTTCGGCAACGGCGCCTCCAGGCTGACCAGCAGCGCCGAGCGGTCGGCCAGTGCTTCGGCCACCACGTGCACCACGCCTTCTTCCGAGCGTTGGATGCGGCCCGTCACTTCCAGCACCGAGCTGCCCAGCACGGCGCGGCGGAAGCGTTCCATCACCGTGGCCCAGATGACGATATTGGCAATGCCGGTTTCGTCCTCGATGGTGGCGAACACCACGCCGGCGGCGGTGCCCGGGCGCTGGCGCATCAGCACCACGCCGGCCAGGCGCACGCGGCGCCCGTCGCGTTCGGTGGTGGCGCTGGCGCAGCTTGCCACCCCCTCGGCGGCCAGGGTGCGGCGCAGGAAGCGCATCGGGTGGGCGCGCAGCGACAGGCCGGTGGTCTGGTAGTCGGCCGCCACATGCTCGCCCGCCGCCATCGCCGGCAGCACGGCCGCACCCGGCGGCGGGTCGAGGGCGGCCAACAGCGGCGCTGCGTCCTGTTCCAGCCCGCGCACCCGCCACGCCGCGGCGCGCCGGTCCAGCCCCAGGCTGCGCAGCCCATCGGCCTCGGCCAGCATCACCAGTGCGGCGCGCGGCAGGCCCGCGCGCACCAGGGCGGCGAAATCGGCGAAGGGCCGCGCCGCAGCCAGGCGATCGGCCCAAGCTTCGCGAAACCCCTCGATCAACCGCAGGCCCAGGCGCAGGGCGACGGAAGAAGGCGAGGGCTCTGCCGTTGCGGCGCGAGCCGCGTCGCAGGACCCGCCAGGGGGCCGAGCCCCCAGGACCCTCAATGGATGGGGTCTGGGGCGACGCCCCAGCGGGTCCAGGGCAGAGCCCACGCC
>JBBQOT010000097.1:0-8210 GCA_038331165.1 Acetobacterales bacterium | reverse complement strand
GATGATGCCGATGGTTTTTTCCAGCGGGTTGCGGCCGATATAGGCGGCGCGGTCGTGGACGAGTTCGCGGCGCATGGCGCGGTCGGTCTCGCCGATGCGCTTGGTGAGGTTGAGCAGGAGGGCGAGGGCGTGGGTGGCGACGGCTTCGGCGTTGCCGCCGGCCTGGTTGACGGCAAGCACGCCGGCCTGGGTGCAGGCGTCGACATCGATGGTGTCGTAGCCGGCGCCGTTGGAGCTGACGACCAGGAGGTTTGGGCAGCGGGCGAGGAATTCGGCGTGGGCGAAGAAGTGGGGGGCCAGTTCGTCGCGCGAGGCGCCGATTTGGAAGGCGTGGGCGGCTTGCAGCACGGGGGTGATTTCGGCCTCGGGCGAGTCGTTTTCCAGGCGGTCGAGCCGGAGATCGGGGCGGGCGTTCAGGAGGTCGTTGAAAACGGTGTGCGCGACGTATTTCACGTAGAATACGCGTTTGGTGTTGGCGGCCATTGGGGTTCTTTCCGGCTCGTTGGGACGTGGCGCCAAGCTACACGCCACGGGCACGGCTGCAAACGCGCGCGGGCGCTGGCCCGGGGCGGCGATCCGCGCTAAGCGACCGGAATACCCCGCAAAGGATGCGCGCCATGGCGGCTGCTGGAACGACCACGATCACCCTGGAAGAGAACGAGGTCGCGCTGATCGTCGGCGAGGAGGACGGCGCCATGTCGGTGCGGGTGGTCTCGGCGACCGAGGTGGCTGATGATGCCGAGGAGATCGGCGCGGCACCGGAGATTGTGCTGGCGCTGGCGATGCGGCTGCTCAAGGACCCCGAGTTCCATGACGACGTGCTGGAGTGGTACTACGCGCAGGAAGAGGATGAGGACGAGAAGTAGGGGAAGGCCAGGGGCTTTGCCCCTGGACCCCAGCAGGGGGCCGAGCCCCCTGCACCCTCAACCATAAGGCGGAGGATACATGGGGCCATCGGCTCCATAGGTGGGGTTGGGAGATGGTGCAGTGCCAAAGCGCACGGCACCCGACAGATTTTTAACGGACAGAAGTTTTTTGGTTCTTTTTTTCAAAAAAGAACTTCTTGCCTTGGTCTTTTGGACGGATGGCGCTTTGCTTGTCCGACGTAAGCCGGGGTGTGTCAGTCCCCCGTCGCGGTGCCCATTTTCTGGGCCAGTATTGGCAGCGTATGGACCCGTTTGGGTGCGAGGGCGCGTTGCAGGCGTTCGAGGTAGAGATAGACGATTGGCGTGGTGTAGAGGGTGAGCAACTGGCTGACGGCCAGGCCGCCGACCATGGCGAAGCCGAGGGGGCGGCGGAGTTCGGAGCCGGGGCCTTCGCCGAACATGAGTGGCAGGCCGGTGAACAGGGCGGCCATGGTGGTCATCATGATGGGGCGGAAGCGCAGCAGGCAGGCTTCGCGGATGGCGTCGAACGGGGTGGCGCCGTCGCGCCGTTCGGCGGTGATGGCGAAGTCGACCATCATGATGCCGTTCTTTTTGACGATGCCGATGAGCAGCAGGACGCCGATGATGGCGATGACGGAGAGGTCGTAGCCGAAGGCCATGAGCATGAGGAAGGCGCCGAGGCCGGCGGAGGGCAGGGTGGAGAGGATTGTGAGCGGCAGGATGTAGCTCTCGTACAGGATGCCGAGGATGATGTAGACGGTGATGAGGGCGGCGGCGATGAGGTAGGGCTGGCTGGCGAGCGAGGCCTGGAACGCCTGTGCGGTGCCTTGGAAGGTGCCTTGGACGGAGATGGGCACGCCCATTTCGCGGACTGCGCGGCTGACGGCTTCGACCGCCTGGCCGAGGGCGATGCCTTCGGCGAGGTTGAAGCTGAGGGTGACCGCGGGGAACTGCATCTGGTGGCCGATCGATAGCGGGGCGGTTTTGGTGGTGTCGATTTTCACGAAGGTTGAGAGCGGCACGGGCACGCCGGCGGCGGAGCGGACGAACAGCTTGTTGAGGACGGCGAGGTCGCCCTGCATTTCGGGGAGCACTTCGAGGATGAGGCGGTAGGTGTTCACCTGGGTGAAGTATTGGGTGACCTGGCGCTGGCCGAGGGCGCTGTAGAGCGTGTCGTCGATGACGGTGGGGTTGATGCCGAAGCGTGCGGCGGCGTCGCGGTCGATGGTGATCATGACGGTGGTGCCGCCGCTTTGCTGGTCGGTGGCGAGGTCGCGCAGTTCGGGCAGGGTGCGGAGCTTGTTCAGGATGCGCGGGGACCAGGAGTACAGGTCTTCGGTATCGGCACTTTGCAGGGTGTATTGGTATTGGGTTTTGCTGACGCGCCCGCCGATGCGCACGTCTTGGCCGGCGGAGAGGAACATCTGGACGCCTTCGAGGCGGGCCATTTGTGGGCGCAGGCGGGCGATGACCTGCTGGGCGGTGACGCGGCGCTCGGCCCATGGCTTCAGCGAGATGAAGAATCGGGCGTTGTTGCTGGTCTGGCCGAACTGGCCGGCGCCGACCGCGGTGGAGTAGGCCTTCACCGCGGGGTCGCGCAGCAGGACCGCGCCGACCATCATGGTGCGCTTTTGCATCTCGACGAATGAGATGTCCTGGCTGCCCTCGGCGATGCCCAGGAGCAGGCCGTTATCCTGTTCGGGGAAGAAGCCCTTGGGAATGGTGATGAAGAGGTAGACGGTGGCGCCGATGGTGGCGAAGAACACCATCAGGGTGATGAACTGGAACCGCAGCGCGATGTCGAGGGTGCGGCGGTAGCCGGCCAGCAGCCCGTCGAAGCCGCGCTCGACCACGCGGTAGAGCCAGTTGTGCCGACCGTGGTGGCCGCGCAGGAAGCGCGAGCACATCATCGGGGTGAGGGTGAGCGAAACGAACATCGAGACGACGACGGCGATGGTGACGGTCATGGCGAATTCGCGGAACAGCCGGCCGACGATGCCGCCCATCAGGAGCAGGGGGATGAACACCGCGATCAGGGACAGGCTGATCGACACGACGGTGAAGCCGATTTCCGATGCACCCTTGATGGCTGCGTCGTAGGGCCGGTCGCCGGCTTCGATGTGGCGGTAGATGTTTTCCAGCACGACGATGGCGTCGTCGACCACGAAGCCGACGGCGATGGTGAGTGCCATGAGCGACAGGTTGTTCAGCGAGTAGTCGAGCAGGTACATCACCGCGAAAGTGCCGACGAGGGCGATCGGCACGGTGATGCTGGGGATGATGGTGGCCCAGAGATTGCGCAGGAACAGGAAGATCACCATCACGACCAGCGCCACGCTGAGCACGAGGGTGAATTCGACCTCCTCCAGCGAGTGCTGGATGGTGCCGGTGCGGTTGACGATCTCGCTGACCACCACCGAGGGCGGGATCAGGGCCTGGAGCCGGGGCAGTTCGGCTTTGATGCGGGCGACGGTGTCGACGATGTTGGCGTTGGCCTGCTTGAAGATGATGAGCTGCACGCCGCGGCGGCCGTTCTGGTAGCCGGCGACGCGCAGATTGTCGGCCGCCTCGACCGCCTGGCCGACATCGCGCACGCGGATGGGGGCACCGTTGCGGTAGGAGATGACGAGGTTGTTGTATTCCGCGGGCTTGGTGAGCTGGTCGTTGGCATAGATGGTGAAGCTGCGCAGTTCACCGTCGATGGTGCCTTTGGGGGCGTTGGCGGTGGCGGTGAACAGGGAGCCGCGGACGTCTTCGAGGGTGAGGCCCATGGCGGCCAAGCGGGCTGGGTCGACCTGGACGCGGATGCTGCGCTTTTGCTGGCCGCCGATGAAGACCTGGCTGACGCCGGTGATGGTGGAGATTTGCTGGGCGAGGATGTTGTCGGCGTAGTCGTTCACGTCGATGAGCGGCAGTTCTTCGGATTGCACCGCCAGGATGAGGATGGGGCTGTCGGACGGGTTGCTTTTCCAGAAGGTCGGCGGGGTGGGGAGGTTGCGCGGCAGCTGGCCGGTTGCGGCGGTGATCTTGGCCTGGACATCGAGGGCGGCGGCATCGACCGAGCGGGCGAGGTCGAACTGGATAGTGATCTGGGTTTGGCCCTGCACCGAGTTGGAGGTCATTTGGGCCACGCCCTCGATCTGGGCGAATTGGCGTTCGAGCGGCTGGGCGACGGCGGTGGCCATGGTTTCGGGGCTGGCGCCGGGGAAGCTGGCGTTCACGCTGATGGTGGGGAACTCGACCTTCGGCAGGGGCGAGACGGGCAGGAGCGGGAAGGCGGCGACACCGACCAGGACGATGGCCGCCATGATCAGCGAGGTGCCGACGGGGCGGCGGATGAAGGGGGTTGAGATGCTCATGCGTCAAATGCCTGATATGCTGGGGAGAAAGAACCCTGGGCCCGGCTTGGGGGCCGCTCAGCCGGATGGGCGCGGGGCGGCGGCGCTGGGGAGCGGTGTTCCTGATGGGGGGGCGATCGTCACCCGGGCACCGACACGCAGGCGCGATTGGCCGGCCACGACCACGCGCACACCTTCAGTCAGGCCGCGGCGGATGACGGCGAGGGTGCCATCGTCCTGGCCGAGTTCGACGCGCGCGAGATCCACGGTCTGGTCGTCTTTCACGGTGTAGACGAACAGGCCGGCCGGGCCGCGCTGCACCGCGATCGAGGGCACGGCGATGGCGTCGCGCTGGACCTCAAGCGTGAGGCGCACGTTGACGAACTGGCCGGGCCACAGCCGTGTCTCGTCGTTCGGGAACTTAGCCTTCATGCGGATGGTGCCGGTGGTCGCGTCGATCGTGCTGTCGGTGGTGATCAACTCGCCCTGGGCCAGCACCACGCGGTCATCGGCGGAGAGGGCGGCGACCGGCAGCGCGCCGCGGGCCATGGCCGCCTGGATCGCCGGCAAAGCGTCTTGCGGCAGGGTGAACACGGCGACGATCGGGCGGATCTGGCTGATGGTCACGATCGGCGTGTTGGCGTTGTCGGCGAAGCGGACCACGTTGCCGGTGTCGATGTTGCGCAGCCCCATTCGGCCGTCGAACGGGGCCAGGATGCTGGTGTAGTCGAGGTTGACCTTCGCGGCGCTGATTGTGGCATCGTCGGCGCGCAGTTGCGCTTCCAGTTGGCTTACGGCCATCACGCGGGTGTCGACCACCTGGCGGGAGGCGAACTGGCTGCGGGCGAGGTCGACGGAGCGGGCGAGGTCGAGCTTGGCGTTGGCGATGCTTGCCTCGGTTGCGGCGCGGCGGGCGATCGCCTGGTCGAGGATTGCCTGATACGGCCGGGCGTCGAGCCGGGCGAGCAGGTCGCCCTTTTTGACCTCCTGGCCCTCGGTGAACAGCACCTCCTCCAGCGTGCCGTCGACGCGGGGGCGGATGTTGGCGCTCTGGGATGCCTGAACGGCGCCGATATTGCGCAGGATGATCGGCACGTCGCGCTTGCTGGCGGCGACGACGGTGACGGGAACTGGGGGCGCCTGCGCCGCTGGCGCCTGGGCGCGGGCGGGCACCGGGAGCAGGCATGCCGCGGCGAGCCACAGGGCGGCAAAATAAATGGGGTGAGAAGATCGGCGGTTGGTCAAGGTGGTTCTACAGTCCCTTTCGTCCGGGTGGGGCGCCAGGCTCCTGCGCCGTCGCATGGGCGCGGTTCCGGCGGCAGTGGCGTGCACCAGCAGACGTTCAATTTATCGCACATTGCGCCGCCGTCACGCAACGCTGCCGCGCGCGTCATGCAGGCTTGGGGATTTTTGAGGAAATCGCTGGGGGGTTCCACCAGGGGCCGAGCCCCATGAGCGATTAGATAGAGGAGGCTGGGCTTTGCCCAGACCCGCCAGGGGCCGAGCCCCTGGACCTCTTCTTGTTAAAACCGATGGTTTCCAAAGGCCGTCGGCCGTCGCTCGTTCGGGCGGTTGGTATCAATCGGCGGCAATGCCCAGCGCGCCGCGGAAGCGGGTGGTGAGTGCTGCGGCGTCGCGGGGGGGGAGGAAGCGTGGCACCTCGGCGGTGGAGATTTTGATGACGGCGAACAGCACTTCGTGGCGCGCGCGCAGGCGCAGGGCGGCTACGTCGGCCATGGTTGAT
Organism: Acetobacterales bacterium; assembly: GCA_038331165.1. Lineage (GTDB taxonomy): Bacteria > Pseudomonadota > Alphaproteobacteria > Acetobacterales > Acetobacteraceae > CAMDGX01. The sequence goes on along the minus strand of JBBQOT010000097.1, from coordinate 2,241 downwards.
ACGGTCAGGGTGGTTTTCCAGCCGCAGCCGACGGCGACGGCGGCCAGGTCGGTGCCGAGTGCGGTGTGGCTGGCCTGGTGGCCGGTTTCGCCAAACTGGCCGTTATCCATCACCACGATGGAGAGATTGCCTGGGGCGCGCGCTGCCACGGTGGACAGGGCGCCCATGCCCATCAGTGCTTCGCCGTCGCCGGTGAGCACGAGCACCCGCCGCTCGGGCTGGGCGAGGGCGATGCCGAGGCCGATCATGGCGGCGCCGCCCATGGCGCCCCAGAGGTAGAAATTCTCTGGCCGGTCGCCGGCGGCACCGGCGTCGTAGGTGGTGGAGCCCAGGCCGGTGACTACCAGGAGTTCGCCGCCTGGGCACTCGGCGGGGGCGCGCAGCAGTTCGGCCACCACGGCCCGGCGGTCGAGTCCTGACATCTAGTTGCCCTCCGGCTTGACGAAGACCTTGGCGCCGATCAGCCGCTGGCTGAGCAGTACGGCGACTGGGATGGCGCTGTGAAAGGCGAGGTAGGCCGAGGCGGCGACCATGTCGACGACCTCGTCGGCGCGGTCGGCGCGTTTGACGTGCACGCCCATTGCGGTGAGCACGGTTTCGGTGGCCGTTCCCATCGGCACCTGCCAGCCGTTGAACTCGCCCCATTCGCCGCGCATGGTGATGAGGGTGAGGAACGGCGCGCGCATGGTGGTGGGCAGCCCGATCATGTTGATGGTGTTGCCGACGCCGGAGGACTGCATGAGCAGGCAGGCGCGTTGGCCGCCGAGATGGGCGCCGGCGGCCATGGCCACGCCCTCCTCCTCGGTGGTGCAGACCACGACGTGCATGTCGTTGTCGGCATGGGCAAGCTCGATCAGGCGTGCATGGCCGGCGTCGGGCACGTAGGCGATCTGGCGCACGCCGGCGTTTTTCAGGGCGGCGTAGACGCCATCCTGCCAGGATGTTGCAGTCATTCACGGGTCCTCCTCGCGGTATTTTGCCCTGGCGTTGCGCGCCGTGCAAACCCACCCTACTTCACGCCGAGCGATGGAGACGCCCTGATGGATCTGTACAGCCCTGCCAACGACCCGCATGCCGAAATCCGCGACGAGGTGCGCAAGCTTTGTTCGCATTTTCCAGGGGAGTACTGGCGCAAGCTGGACCAGGAACGCGCCTATCCAACGGCGTTCGTGACCGCGCTGACCGAGGCGGGGTATCTCGGCGCGTTGATCCCGGAGGAGTATGGCGGGGCCGGGCTGACACTGGCCGGGGCGGCCGCGATTCTGGAAACGGTGCAGGCCGAGGGGTGCAACGGGGCGGCGTGTCACGCGCAGATGTACATCATGGGCACGATCCTGCGGCACGGCTCGCCGGCGCAGAAGAGGGCCTATCTGCCGAAGATCGCCACCGGGGAGTTGCGGCTGCAGGCGTTCGGCGTGACCGAGCCGACGAGCGGCACCGATACGACGAGCCTGCGCACCTTTGCCCGGCGTGATGGGGATAAGTACATCGTCAACGGGCAGAAGGTGTGGACCAGCCGGGCGGAGCATTCCGACCTGATGCTGCTGCTGGCCCGCACCACGCCGCGCGACCAGACGGCCAAGCGCACCGAGGGGCTGTCGACCTTCATCGTGGACATGAAGCAGGCGCTGGGGAAGGGCCTGATGATCCGGCCGATTCGCACCATGATGAACCACAACTCCTGTGAAGTATTCTTTGATAACATGGAGGTGCCGGCCGAAAACCTGGTTGGAGTGGAGGGGCGCGGATTTCGCTACATCCTGGACGGCATGAATGCCGAGCGGCTGTTGATCGCCAGCGAGTGCATCGGCGATGCCAAGTGGTTTATCGCCAAAGCTACTGATTATGCACGCAATCGGCAGGTTTTCGGGCGGCCGATCGGGCAGAACCAGGGTGTGCAGTTTCCGATCGCGCGGGCTTATGCCCAGATGCGGGCGGCCGAGTTGCTGGTGCGGGAGGGAGTGCGGAAATTCGATGCGGGCGAGGCGTGCGGTGAGGAGGCGAATATGGCCAAGATGCTGGCGGCCGAGGCGAGTTGGGCGGCGGGGGAGGCGTGCATTCAGACCCATGGCGGGTTCGGATTCGCGGAAGAGTATGATATTGAACGGAAATTCCGTGAGACGCGGCTGTATCAGGTGGCGCCGATCAGCACGAACTTGATCCTGTCCTATATCGGCGAACACGTTCTGGGCATGCCGCGGAGCTACTGAGCGCGGCGCTTGAAGTCGTTTCGGCCATAGT
>JBBQOT010000096.1:0-8294 GCA_038331165.1 Acetobacterales bacterium | reverse complement strand
GGTGCTGATCAAGTCCGCCGAGGCGCTGGAGCGGATGGAGAAGGTCACCGTGCTGGTCGTCGACAAGACCGGTACGCTCACCGAGGGCAAGCCGCGGGTGGTCGCTGTCGAGCCGGCCGAGGGGATCACCGAACCTGAACTCCTGGCACTCGTGGCCAGCCTGGAGCGGTCGAGCGAACATCCCCTGGCCGCCGCCATCGTCGCCGCCGCGCGTGAGGGCGGCGCAACGATCACTGAGCCGCAGGACTTCACCTCGGTAACCGGCCAGGGCGTGAAGGGCGTGGTGAATAAGCGCGCCGTGGCACTGGGCAATGCCAGCATGATGCAGGCCGCGGGCGTGGACATCGCAGCGATTTCGCCGCGCGCCGAGGCATTGCGCAGCGATGGGGCCACGGTACTGTTCGTGGCCATTGATGGCCGGGCTGGCGGCGTCATCGCTGTGGCCGACCCGGTGAAGCCCACCACCCAGACCGCATTGGAACAGCTGCGGCAGGACGGCATCCGGATCTTGATGCTGACCGGCGACAACGCGACCACAGCCAAGGCCATCGCAGGCCGGCTCGGCATCACCGACGTGCAGGCCGAGGTTATGCCGCAGGACAAGCACCGCATCGTGCGGGAACTGCGCGCCAAGGGCGAAGTGGTGGCCATGGCCGGCGATGGCGTGAACGACGCACCAGCGCTGGCCGAGGCGGATGTCGGCATTGCCATGGGCACCGGCACGGAAGTGGCGATGCAAAGCGCCGGCGTCACATTGGTGAAGGGCGACCTGATGGGCATCGCCCGCGCCCGCACGCTGAGCCGGGCGACGATGCGCAACATCCGCCAGAATCTGGTGTTTGCCTTCGTCTACAACGCAGCTGGCGTGCCGTTGGCTGCGGGCGTGCTCTATCCCACCTTCGGCTTACTGCTCAGTCCGATCATCGCCGCGGCGGCGATGTCGCTCAGCTCCGTCTCGGTCATTGCCAACGCGCTGCGCCTGCGTGGCCTGCGCCTCTGACGGCACGTGCCGCGGCAGCCCGTGCATTTGTCTTTACCTCGGGGGCGGGCTGCCCTATGCGGCCACAGGAAACCAATGAAGCTCCGCCATCTCAACCCCCTGTGCTTCTGGCTGGCGACCATCCTGCTGATGGCCGCGGGGGTGATTGTGCCCGGCGCGGCGTCGGCTCATCCGGGGCATGGCGACGAGCGCGCGCAACGCCTGATCATGGCCTTTCAGCCGTCGTCCGGCACCTCGTCGCTTGGGGTCCGCGAGGAGCTCCCGAGCACCTTGCTCTTGTTGGACGCTTCACAGCCGGCGCATCCGGCAACCTTCGTGACCCAGCCAGATGAGAACCGCGGCTACGCCGGGGCAGCATGCTGCGGAACGGGCCACGGATGCTGCGTCGCCTATCTGTACGGCGGCGAGAATCCGCCGTCGCCGCCCACAGGCAACCGACTTGCGATCGTCCTTCGGGATGCGCCGTCCGGCCTCGGCGCGGCCAAGCTCCCCGAGCCCCCCAGACCCATCCGCTGATCCATCGCCGCGCCCTTCCCCGGCGCGGCGCCTTGCCTTGGACAGCCGGAAAAGGGTTCCACATGAATCGCGTTCGTTTGCCGGCCCTTTGGGTCGCCGTGTTACTTGCCACCTTCGTCGCGCCAGCCGTTGCACATGAGGGACATGACCACGATGCCCCGCCCGCACCGCAGTCCACTGCCTCTGCCCCGCGCGCAGAGGCAGCGTCGGACACCATGGAACTGGTGGTGATCGCACGAGGTGCCGAGCTTGAACTCTACGTCGACGACTTCCGCACCAACGTCCCTGTCGAGGATGCCGTGGTGGAGGTGGAAACGGCCAACGGACCCGTGCGTGCCACGTTCGAACCAGGCCGCCCCTACCGGATGGCGGCGCCGTGGGCGGCCAAGCCGGGGAGGAACGACCTTGTCGTCACCGTCACGGCCGGTACGGTTCTGGAGGTGCTTGCCGTTACCCTGACGATCCCGGCGGCGGCCGCCGCGCCGGCGAAGGCTGCTCTTGGCCTGGCCGGCACGGCGCAGGCGGCCGCCAGTGCGGTACAGGCACGGCTGCAGGACGTTCCGTTGGCCGCGGGCATGGGCTTTGGCGCCGGGGTGCTGGTGATGTGGTTGCTGCTCATGCGCCGTCGGGCGGCCTTGCCGGCGGCGCTGCTCGCCATGCTCGCAGCCTCCTCACCCACACGGGCGCAGGATGCGCCGGTGCCGGTGCTGCGCGACCAGGCGCAGCGCCTGCCCGACGGCACGCTGTTCGTGCCCAAGGCCAGCCAACGCATCCTGGCGGTTCGTACGGAGGTGGCCGGCCTAGCCCGCCATGCGCGCACTGTCGAACTACCCGGGCGCATCATCCCGGACCCCAATGCCAGCGGCTACGTCCAAGCGGCGATCGGCGGCCGCCTGTCGCCGCCGCCGGGTGGGTTTCCGCAACTCGGCACCCGGGTGCGCGCCGGCGATGTGCTGGCGATGGTCACGCCGCCCTTCCAAGCCATCGACGCGTCGAACATCCGTCAGCAGGCCAGCGAGATCGACCAGCAGATCGCCATTGTCGAACGTCGCCTGGCACGCCTGCGCACCCTGCGCGAGATCGTGCCACGGACCCAGGCGGAAGACGCGGACACCGAGTTGCGCGGCCTGCGCGAACGCCGCGCCAGCCTCGACCAGGTGCGCCGAGAGCCGGAATCGCTGATGGCCCCGATCGCCGGCGTGATCGCCGCCAGCACCGCCGCAGCAGGCCGCGTCGCCGATCCCGGCACCGTCGTGTTCCAGATCGTCGACCCGCGGCACCTATGGGTGGAGGCGCTGCAGTTTGAAGTGCTGGATGAGCCGCGCCGAGCCAGCGCGCGCGTGGCGGGCGGGCGCATGGTCGCCTTGGCCTATCGCGGTGCTGGGCTGATAGGGGTGGGCCAAGCGATCCCTCTGCACTTCGCCATCGAAGGCGACCTCTCCGGCCTGCGCGTGGGCCAGCTCGTCACGGTCCTGGCGGAAACCCACGCCGCGCAGGAAGGCCTCGCGCTGCCGCGCGCCGCCGTGCTGCGCGGACAAAGCGGGGTGGCCATCGTCTACGAGCACAGCGCCGCTGAGCAGTTCCGCCCGCACGAGGTGCGCACGGCGCCGCTGGACGGCGACCGCGTGCTGGTGGTGGCCGGGCTGAAGCCGGGCCTGCGCATTGTGACGCAGGGCGCCGAGCTGCTGAACCAGATCCGCTAAGGCGCCAGCGATGTTCACCTTTCTGGTCACCCACTCGCTGCGCAACCGGGTCCTGGTGCTGGCGATTGCCATGGTGCTGCTGGGCTACGGCGGCTTCGTCGCCACCCGCCTGCCGGTTGACGTGTTCCCCGACCTCAACCGCCCCACCGTCACCCTGATGACCGAGGCCGAGGGCCTGGCGCCGCCGGAGGTGGAACAACTCGTCACCTATCCGATCGAGACCCAGATGAACGGCCTGCCCGGCGTCTCGCGCGTGCGCTCGGTCTCCGGCGTTGGCCTGTCGATCGTCTATGTCGAGTTCGACTGGGGCACCGACATCTACCGCAACCGCCAGCAGATTGCCGAGCGGCTGAGCCTGGTGCGCGCTCTGTTGCCCGCCAATGCGGTGCCGCAGATGGGGCCGATCTCGTCGATCATGGGCCAGATCGTGCTGGCCGCGATCACCGCACCGGACGGCGTCTCGCCCATGGAGGTGCGCGAGGCCGCCGACTTCATCATTCGCCCGCGGCTGCTGACCATCCCCGGAGTGGCCCAGGTGATTCCCATCGGTGGCGAGGTGCGCCAGTTCCGCGTCGCCCCGAATCCCGCCGCGCTGCGCGCCTTGGGCGTGACGCTGGAACAGGTGGAGCGCGCGCTCGCCCAGTTTGGCGCCAACACCGGCGGCGGCTATGCCGACCAGCACGCCCGCGAATACCTCATCCGCAACATCGGTCATACGCTGAGCCTGGACGCGCTGCGCCAGCTCGTGGTGGCGAATGTGGCGGGAAGCCCGGTCCAGCTGCGCCAGGTGGCCGACGTGGACCATGCGGCCCGCTTCAGGCGCGGCGAGGCCGGCTACATGGGCAAGCCGGCGGTGATCATCTCGGTCGAAAAGCAGCCGGACATCGACACCGTGCGCCTGACCCGCGAGGTGGAAGCCGCCCTGGCCGACCTGTCGCGCACCCTGCCCTCGGGCATCCGTGCGGACAACATCCTGTTCCGCCAGGCCAGTTTCATCGAGACCTCGATCGGCAACGTGCGTACCGTGCTAATGGAGGCCACCATGGTGGTCGCCGTGGTGCTGTTCGCCTTCCTGTTGAATGTCCGCACCACGATCATCTCGCTGACCGCCATCCCGGTCTCGATCCTGACCGCCGCCATCGTGTTCCATTTCGTCGGGCTGTCGATCAACACCATGACTTTGGGCGGGCTGGCGATTGCCATCGGCGAACTGGTCGACGACGCGGTGGTCGACGTCGAGAACATCTTCCGCCGCCTGCGCGAGAACCGCGCAATGGCCGAGCCGCTGCCCGTGTTCGACGTGGTGGTGGCCGCCAGCCAGGAGGTGCGCTCCGGCATCGTCTACGCCACCATGATCATCGTGCTGGTGTTCGTGCCGCTGTTCGCGCTTACCGGCATCGAGGGGCGGCTGTTCGCCCCGCTGGGGCAGGCCTACATCATCTCGATCCTGGCCAGCCTTCTGGTGTCGATCACACTCACGCCGGTAATGGCCTTCTACCTGCTGCCGCGCATGCGCCGGTTGGAGGAGCGTGAAGGCGCCCTGGTGCGCGTGCTGAAGCGCGCCAACGGCACGCTGCTGCGATGGTCGCTGCCGCGCCCGCGCGTCCTGCTAGTGCTCTCCGGGCTTGCCGTAGGCGCCGCCGGCCTTGGCGCCGCCTTGCTGCCGCGTGCCTTCCTACCGCCGTTCAACGAGGGCACGCTGACCATCAACACGGTGTTCAATCCGGGTATCTCGCTGGCGGAGTCCCACCGCGTCGGCCTGATTGCCGAGCGGCTGGTCATGCAGGTGCCGGAGGTGAAGGCGGTTGGCCGTCGCACCGGCCGCGCCGAACTCGACGAACATGCCGAGGGCGTCCATTCCTCGGAGATCGAGGTGGATCTGCACCGCGCAGGCCGCGGCAAGAACGCCATCGTTGCCGACATCCGCGACCGGCTGGCGGTGCTGCCAATGGCGGTGAATGTCGGCCAGCCAATCTCCCACCGCCTTGACCACATGCTGTCGGGCGTGCGCGCCCAGATCGCGGTGAAGATCTTCGGCGAGGATCTCGACATGCTGCGCACCACGGCGGAGGCGTTTCGCGGGCGCATGGCGGCCGTCCCTGGAGTCGTCGATCTCCAAGTGGAGAAGCAGGTGCGCATCCCGCAGCTCGAGATCAGCATCGACTACGCGCGTGCGGCGCTCTACGGGGTGCAACCGGCCGCGATCACCGAGCAGCTCGAACGCCTGTCGAACGGCCGCCTGGTCTCGCGCCTGGTGGACGGCAACCGGCGCTTCGACGTAGTGGTCCGCCTGCCCGATGCGATCCGCACCACCGAGGGCCTGTCCAACCTGCTGATCGAGACCCCGCATGGCTGGGTGCCGGTGCGGGCAATCGCCGACGTGCGGGAGACGGACGGCCCCAACCAGATCCTGCGCGAGAACGGCAAGCGCCGCCTCGTGGTCTTCGCCAACTCCGCTGGCGGCGCCGACATGGCCGCCATTGTCGCCGCCATCCGCACCGAGATGGCGGCCGTGGCATTGCCCGAGGGTGTGTTCGTCAGCCTGGAAGGCACGTTCCAGGCGCAGGAGGAGGCCAGCCGCACCATCGCCGCGCTGTCGGCCGTCTCGCTGTTGATGGTCTTCGCGATCCTTTACAGCCGTTACCGCTCGGCCGTGCTGGCGCTGATCGTGATGGGCAGCGTCCCGCTCGCCTTCATCGGCAGCGTGATCGCGTTGTGGCTCTCCGGGCAACCCCTGTCGGTCGCTTCGATGATCGGGTTCATCACGCTCACCGGCATTGCGGCCCGCAACGGCATCCTGAAGATCAGCCACTACATCAACCTGGCAGTGCAGGAAGGAATGCTGTTTGGCCCCGAACTCGTGATCCGCGGCAGCCTGGAGCGGATGACGCCCGTACTGATGACGGCCCTGTCGGCCGGCGTGGCCTTGGTACCGCTGATGATCGACGCATCGGCACCGGGCAAGGAAATCCTGCACCCGGTCGCCGTCACCATCTTCGGTGGCCTGGTCAGCGCAACGCTGCTGGACGCGGTTCTGACGCCGGCGCTGTTCCTGCGCTACGGCGAGCGATCACTCCACCGCCTGGTCGCGGCGCGACAGGTGTCACCACTGTCCGCTGGGTCGACGACCGAACCGGCGGCACTCTACTGACCGCAATGCAGAAAGGACAACACATGAAGCGACGCCTGTTTCTCGCCGCTGTGGCTCTGCTCCCGTCGATGGCCTCGGCACACGAACCCCGCAAGGGACCGCATGGGGGCATTCTTGTGGATGCGGGCCCCTACCACATCGAGGTCGCAATGAAAGGCACCACGGTCGATGTCTACGTCACGGATGGCGCAGACCGGCCCGTGCTGGCGGTCGGCTTCAAGGCGACGGCGATCCTGGCCATCGATGGCAAGCCCCAGCGGATCGTCCTTGGCCCGGCGGATGGCAACCGATTGACTGGCCAATCCACCATCACGATGTCCGGGGCGCCGAAGGGCGCCGTGCTGCTGACCGCGCCTGACGGCAAGACAGCCCAGGCCAAGGTTGACTAGGCGGAGCGCTCCCCGGCGCGGGGCCCTCGCCCAGCAGCACCTGGTCCAGGTAAAGCATTTTCGGGCGGATAAACGACTTGGTGTGCTCGATGGGCCCGTGTCCGCGCAGCCCGGAGTCGGTGACCAGCCGCACCACCGGATGATCGCCCAGCATGGCGCAACGCACATCGGTGATTTTCATGCTGCTGCCTGCGTTGCAACCGGCGCGGATGCGCGGCACCCGGTGCGAATGCCATGCTGGGCATTCCGCCATCCCCGCCACACCTTGCGAAGCGGCGGATTGTGGTTTCGGCAAAGGGGATGACGATGGCGCAGCAGACGGTACCGGCGCCCCCGCGCCGCGATCTTGGGTCGCTGGTGATGCTGATCGGCTATCTGCGCCCCTATGTCGGGCGGGTGGTTGGCGCGTCGGTGGCGCTGCTGATGGCAGCCGGGCTGGTGCTGGGCCTCGGCCAGGGGCTGCGCCAGTTGATCGACCACGGTTTCGGCATGGCCAGCGAGACGGAGCTGGACCGCGCAGCACTGCTGATGTTCGCGGTGGTGGCCACGCTGGCGCTCGCCACCGGCTGCCGGTTCTACCTGGTGTCCTGGCTCGGCGAACGGGTGGCCGCCGATCTGCGGCGCGACGTGTTCAACAAGGTCACCTCCCTGTCGCCGGACTATTTCGAGACGGCGCGCACCGGCGACATCCTCTCGCGCATGACCGCCGACGTCGCGGTGCTGCAGGCGCTGATCGGCTCGGCCATCTCGCAATGGCTGCGCAATGCGCTGATGCTCGTGGGCGCCTTCGCCATGCTGATGGTCACCTCGGCCAAGCTCGCCGCAGTCGTGGTACTGGTGGTGCCGGTGGTGGTGGTGCCGGCGATCCTGTTCGGCCGCCGGGAACGCCGCCTTTCACGCGACGCGCAGGACCGCATCGCCGATCTCGGCGCCTATGCCGAGGAGGCCGTGACCTTCCTGCGCACCGTGCAGGCCTTCACCCACGAGGCGATCGATCGCCTGCGCTTCAGCGCGCACGTGGAACGCTCGGTTGCCGCCGCCCAGGCGCGCATCCGCACGCGGGCCATCCTCATCCTGATCGTGATCCTGCTCGGCTTCGGCGCCATCACCTTCAGCCTGTGGGTTGGCGGGCGCGACGTGCTCGCCGGGCGGATCACCGGCGGCGATCTGTCCGCCTTCGTCTTCTACGCCGTGCTGCTGGCCACATCTGGTGCATCGATGAGCGAGATATGGGGCGAGGTGCAGCGCTCCGCTGCGGCAGCCGACCGCATCCAGGAGCTGATGCGCGAACGCCCAAGCATTACCGCACCCCCGAACCCGCTCGCCCTGCCAATCCCGGCGCAGGGCCGCATCGCCTTCGACCGCGTGACCTTCCATTACCCGGCACGCCCCGATGCCGCCGCCCTCGCGGACCTATCGCTCACGGTCGAGCCCGGCGAGATGGTCGCCCTGGTCGGCCCCTCCGGCGCCGGCAAGAGCACCATCCTGCAATTGCTGCTGCGCTTCTACGACCCGCAATCGGGCACCATCAGCGT
>JBBQOT010000095.1:0-8375 GCA_038331165.1 Acetobacterales bacterium | reverse complement strand
CAGGAAGTTGCCGGGGCTACGGTGGTACAACGAGCCGACGGTGCGCACCCCGGTGCGATACAGCATCTCCGGCACGTCGTTCACGTCGCTCAGCACCACCCGCCCAGCATAGGGCAACAACAGGTCCACCGCGGCATTCACGGGACAGGCGGCCCCCGGCGCACCCACCGGGGCCATCTCGCTGCGGGCAGCGATCGCGCTGCCGATCTGCGGCACCAGCACAAAGGCGGCGAGGGTTCCGACACGGGCCAGCGCCAGGCGCGATTCGGCCCGCCCGGCCAGCGCCACCGTCAGCCGCGTCAGCACCACCGGCAGCAACGCCACCGCGAGGCATGCGGGGTAGGAGGCAAAGCGCACGTGCTGCACGCTGAACGCCAGCAGCGCCAGTGCCGCCAACGCCGCAGCCAAAGCCGTCAGGCTGCGTGCCTGCCACGCCAGCCAGCCCATCACCACCACCGCCGCCGTGCCGCCGAACAGGTAGGTCAGCGAGTCCGCCACCCCGCGCACCGGCTGCATCTCGGCGATCCCGCGGAAGAACAGCGCGGCCGTCGCCTCGTCCAGCAACCCCTCGGCGCCACGCAGCAGGCCGGGGAACAATGCGATCCAGCCGCCGACGCACAGCGCCCCCGCGACCGACCCCAACGCGATCCGCCCGGTCCCCGACAGCCGTGTCGCATCGACTGCCCAGGTCAGCGTCGCAGCCAGCGCGGTGGCCGCGGCCATCGCCAGGTGCACCACGCTCATGCGGTCGGTCACCGCCGCCCAGCGCCCGTCGAGCAACGGCGGATCGACCGCGAAGATCAGCAGTGACGTGACAAGGAAACCATAACCGGCCTGGCGCACCATGCGGGCCCCTGCCCCGTCTCGTGGCGCCTCCAGCCAGGCCAGCCAGACCAGGCCGAAGCCCATCAGGATGAACGGCATCGCCTCCGGCGTGAACCAGATCCCCACGCCCGACCAAGCGCCCAGCGCCAGCCCGGCGCCCCCCCCGCCACCCGGCCCAACGGCGGTGGCCGCGCGCAGCGCCCAGCCCCCCATCATCGTCACCACCACCATCAGCGCACCGTGGTGGTGCAGCACCCCGGGAATGCCATAGCCGGCGATCGCCGGTGCCAAGGCGGCCGACAGCGGCGCCAGCCACAGGAAGCGCCGCGCCGCCAGCGGGGCGGCGGCCCAGGCGGCGGCGGCCCCCAGCGCGCCCACGCCCAGCGGGCCGAAGGCGGCGGCCACCGCATGCAGCGCCTCGCGCCACGGCAGGAACAGGCGCAACGGCTGGGCCAGCAGCACCAGCAGGCTGTCGACCAGGTGCGACCAGTGCAATTGCGTCCCGCGCCCCGACCCGTCGCGAAAAACCGAGTCGAGTACTTGGCCATTTGAAAGGATGTCATCCAAACGGACGAGGCGCATGTAACTGTCGGGATTGACCAGCCCGCCGGCCAGCACCCCGGCCAGCAGGCGCCCGCCAACGGCGACATCGAGCATGGCCGCGAGCATGAAGCATAGCGCCAGATCGCGCCCGCGCAGATGCCCGGCCGGTGCCATGTCGGATGGGTTCGATGCAGTACCCGGCGGTACTAATGCCACTTCATCAACCTTCGGCAACGAATGGAATGGTGCGGCCATCGGCGCTCCTGGCCCGATGGGCGTGCGCGCCCGGCGCGGGCGAACCGCCGACCAGCCCGCGCCATGGCGACCTCATCCCCGCCTCCATCGATCTAATCCGTGGGTATGAGGCGCATTCATCCCTCGTTCATCCTCATGGCCGACTATGCCGACCCTCCCCCCGAGGAGCAATCATCGGTCAAGCGAACAACGGGGTATGCAACCAATGCGAATTCTCCTGACTGCAATGGATACCGGGCAGACCAGCGAAGTGGTCGCCCTGCTCACCTCCCACCGTTTCGTGCTGGACCGCGCCGCCAATGGCGAGGAGGCGCTCCAGTTCGCCCGGCTCTACGCCTTCGACGCCGTGATCTTCAATACCGCGATGCTCGACCCGGTGTGCACCGAGTTCGTGCGCCGGCTGCGTGCCGCCGGCAGCCGCCTGCCGGTGGTGGCGATCTCCCGCCAGATCGCCCCACGCGACCACGCGCGACTGCTCGACATCGGCGCCGACGACGTGATCACCCTGCCGATCGACGGCAACGAGCTGGCGGCACGGATGCGCGCCGTGGTGCGCCGCTCCGGCGGGTTCACCCGCTCGGTGCTGCGCGCCGGGCCGGTGGAGCTGCACATGGACAGCCGGCTGGCCACCGCACACGGGCGCGACCTGCATTTGTCGCCCACCGAATACCGGGTGATGGAACTGATGTTCCTGCGCAAGAACACGCTGGTCACCAAGTCGGCGGTAATGGACACGTTATACGGCAATATCGACGAGCCCGAGATCAAGTCGATCGATGTGCTGATGCACCGCCTGCGCAAGCGCCTGGCAGCCGCCGGGGTGGGCGCGCTGGTCACCACCGTCTGGGGTTCCGGCTACATCGTGCGCGAGGCCGTGGTCAGCGAGCCGCTGATGGAGCGCCCGCTGCGGCTGGACGCGGCTGCGATGGTGCATTGATCCCCCCTCCGGCGGATCGCGGCCGGTTCCGGGAATCGGCCGCGATGGCCTAGGGGTAGGCAACAGGTCGCCACAATCGTCGCGCGGCCACCACCAGGCAAAAGGGCTGGAACATTTCGTGAGTGGCCGCGCCGTCCCCCGCCGCGCCGTCCCCCGTCGCACCGGGCCGCAGCAAAGCGTTGCTGCGGCGTGCAACACGATGATGGCCGGGCTGCTCACCGGGCTGCTGACCGCCATCACCCCGCTGCCCGCCCGCGCCGACGATAGCCGGGCCTGCGACCAGGCCGGCCAGCAGGTCGAGACGGCGATGCAACTCCCCACCGGGTTGCTACGCGCCATCGGCCGGGTCGAGAGCGGCCGGCGCGACCCGGTCTCGGGCACGGTCGGTCCGTGGCCCTGGACCATCAACGCCAACGGCCAGGGGCGGTTCTTCGCCGATGCCGCCGGTGCCGCCGCGGCGGTGCGGACGCTGCAGACAGCCGGCACCACCAGCGTCGATGTCGGCTGCTTCCAGGTCAACCTGATGCACCACCCGCTGGCCTTCCGCCGCATCGAGGACGGCTTCGATCCCGCCGCCAACGCCACCTATGCCGGTGCCTTCCTGCAGTCGCTGCGCCAGCGCCTGGGCAACTGGAAGGCGGCGGTGGCCGCCTATCACTCCGCCACCACCGAGCGCGGCGAGGCCTATCGCGCCCGCGTCTTTGCCGCCTGGAACCCGGCCGCCCCGCGGTTGCCGGCCGCTTCAGCGGCACTGGCAGCGCCGCCACGCCGGCCGGGCCCGGTGGTCATCCGCATCGCCGGCCCGGACCTGTCGGGGCCAGACGCCGCGATCCGGGTCTGGACCCCGGCGCGCGCCGGCGCGGCCCCCTCCCTGGTCGCCATGCCGCTCCCCCCCCTGGCCCTGCCGACCGCGGCGCTGCTGCCCGCGTCACTTGCCGTGGCAACCGACGAGACATTGCGCCCCGAGCCATAACGCCACAGTCGCCCCACCCGCAATGCTGGCGTGATGCTTGCCGCAGCCCGTGCCGGCAAGTCTGCACTGGCGCGCGAGATCACTATTTTCTATTGAAAAATGAATATTAACCGGCGACGGTTTAGATCTTAACGGGTCCTCAATCACCTTACTTTACGAATATGCCCGAACTGTAAGCCTTTTGTAATTGCGGAGCGGTATCGTCCACCTGCCACCGGCCGGCCACGGCACCCCCAAGTCCCCTCGGGGCACAAGGCGCCGCGGACCGCAACAACAGGAGAATCCCATGACCGCCATCATCCAGATCGCCCGCCAAGCCATTGCCGACCGTCGCGGCGTGACCGCAATGGAATACGGCCTGATCGCCGGTGTGCTCGCCGTCGGCCTCGCCACCGCCTTCACCGCGCTGACCGGCCGCCTGACCAATGCCTTCAACGTGCTGTGCTTCTACCCCCCCTGGGTGGCGGGGGGTGCGGTGCCCTGGGGGCACCGCGCCGCCGAGCCAGGGGAAAATCCCCACTTCCGCCCGACCGTCTGGACAGGATGTCTGCCGTGACCGCGTTTCCCCTCACCTCGGTATTGTCCGACACACTGACCGTGCTCGCCGCCAGCCTGCTCATCATGGCGGCCGGCTTCGACGTGCTGACGCGCCTGATCCCCAATGCGATCCCGCTCGCGCTGGCCGCTCTGGGGCTTGGCCTGCGCTTGATCGACGGCTCCTGGCCCTGGGCCATGCTGGCCGCCGGGATCGTGTTCAGCCTTGTTCTTTTGTGCTGGTTGCGCGGCTGGATGGGCGGCGGCGACGTCAAGCTGCTGGGGGCCTGTGCCCTGCTGGTGCCGCCGCTCTCGGTGTTCTCCATGCTCACCGCCATCGGCATGGCCGGCGGCTTGCTGGCTCTTCTATACCTGGTCGCGCGCCGCTTGGTGCCGCGTCCGGCGCCAATTCCCGCGGCACAGCGCCCACACGGCTTCGTCGGTCGCGCCCTGCGCGCCGAACGCTGGCGCCTGGCGCGCGGCACTGCCCTGCCCTACGCGGTGGCAATCGCCATCGGTAGCCTGACCTCCTTTCCCTAAGGGGACGAACCATGGCCCTGCGCATCATCCTGTTCGCCATGATGGCCCTCGGCCTCGGCGGTTTCGGCATCATTGCCTGGGTGTCCACCCGCCCGCCCGCCGCATTGGCCCAGGCCCCTGTCACCCTCGCCGCGCCCGAGGTGAAGGTCGAGGCGCCGAAGCCGCCGGTGCGCGTGCATGTCCTGGTCGCCGGCCGTGCCGTACGCGCCGGCAGCATGCTGAAGCCGGAGGAAATCACCGCCCGCGAGTACGTGCAGGAGAACCTGCCCGAGGGCACCAGCGTCGACACCACCCCGAACCGCCACGCGCTGGTCGGCGCCATGGTGCGCCGCCCGCTGGCCGCCGGCGAACCCCTGATACTCGCCGACCTGATGCGCCCCGGCGACCACGGCTTCCTCGCCGCCGTCATGGGGCCCGACATGCGCGCGGTCACCATCGGGGTGGACGCGGTCAGCGGCGGCGCCGGGCTGATCTGGCCGGGCGACCGGGTCGACGTGATCATGACCCAGGTGATTGACAACACCGCCCTGCCGCTCGGCCGGCGCGTCGCCGCCGAGACCGTGCAGCGCAACGCCCGCGTCATCGCCATCGACCAGCAGCTCGTTCAGGGTGCGCTCCCCGGCGGTGCTGAGGCCATCACCGCGCGCACCGTGACCATCGAGGTGACGGCCGGGCAGGTGCAGCGCGTACAGCTGGCGGCGCGAATCGGTAAACTTTCGCTTAGCGTGCGTTCTTCGGACAGCAACGAGTCCGGAGCCGACGACCAGACAGTGGTCTACGCCAGCGATATCTCGTCTGCCCTGGCTCGTCAGGCTCCGGAAGTTCGGACGGATAGCATGCGCTATCACCCCGGCACGTCCGAGAGTAAGGAGTACAAGCTGAGATGAGTGGAATGCACCGCTTCGGCACCCTGATCGCCTCCAGCCTGGCGGTTGCGGCGTTCGTCGGATCGGCGGCGGCACAGCAGCCGCCGCCGGCCGTCGCCCCCGCCGCGCCGCCGCGATTGGCGGCCCCATTGGCCGCCACCACCCCGGCCGCGGCACGCGCCCCGCTAGCCAATCCGCGCACCGCGCTGCGCTTCGAGGCCGGCACCGGCGGTGTCGTCACCCTGCCCGCCGCGGCGGCCAACGTCTTCGTCGCCGACCCGCGCATCGCCGAGGTACGACCCGCCAGCGCCACCACCCTGTTCATCTTCGGCGTCGGCCCCGGGCGCACCACCATCGCCGCGATCGACTCCACCGGCACGTCCGTGGCCGAATACGACGTCTTCGTCCGCCCAGCCTCCTATGCTTCCACCGAGGCCGAGGCGGCGATCGCCCGCGTGCTGCCCGGCACACGCATCCGCGTCGCACCGCAATCCAAGGGCCTGCTGATCAGCGGCCAGGTCGGCAGCCCCGAGGAGGCGGCGCGCGCCCTGTCGATCGCCCGCGGCTTCCTGGCCGAGAACCAGCTGATCGAGGACCAGTTGTCGGTGACCGGCAATATCCAGGTCACGTTGAAGGTGCGCATCGCCGAGATCCAGCGCTCAGTCACCCGCAACCTCGGCATCGACTGGCAGGCATTAGGCGTGCTCGGCAGCATCGCCCGCCTGCCGGCGCTGGCCTTAAGCGCAAATGCGCTGACATCGGCCTGCTCAAGCGCCGCCGGCAGCCCGGCCGGGGCGCTCTGCCAGGGCCTGTCGTTCAACGGGCTGATCGACCTGCTGGCACAGGACAACCTGGCCCGCGTGCTGGCCGAGCCGAACCTGACCGTGCTCAGCGGCAATTCCGCCAGCTTCCTCGCCGGCGGCGAGTACCCCATTCCGGTCGGCCAGCAGAACGGCGTGATCTCGATCGAGTTCAAGAAGTTCGGCGTCAACCTGACCTTCCTGCCGACGGTCCTGGCCGATGGGCGGATCAACATGAAGGTGGCGCCCGAGGTCAGCCAGCTATCCGACGACAACTCGGTCAGCCTCATCGCCGGCGGGCTGAGCTTCAAGGTCCCCGGCCTGACGGTGCGGCGC
Source organism: Acetobacterales bacterium (assembly GCA_038331165.1). Lineage (GTDB taxonomy): Bacteria > Pseudomonadota > Alphaproteobacteria > Acetobacterales > Acetobacteraceae > CAMDGX01. Next base: position 1,766 of record JBBQOT010000095.1, on the reverse strand, counting down.
GCCGAAACCACCGTGGAACTGGGTAGCGGGCAAAGTTTCGCCATCGCCGGCCTGCTGCAAGACTCGCTGCGCCAGGCCGACAAGGGCTTGCCGGGGCTGGGCGAGGTGCCGGTGCTCGGCGCCCTGTTCCGCTCCGACCGCTTCCTGCGCAACGAGACCGAGCTGGTCATCCTGATCACCCCGGTCGTGGTGCGGCCGGTCAGCGATCCGGCGCAGCTGCGCCTGGCTGGCGAGAACTACACCGTGCCCACCGACCGCGAGCGGCTGCTGCTGATGCGCCAGAACGGCCAGTCCTCCGCACCCGCGCCGTTCGCCCCATCCCCCCTGTCGCCCGCCACCGGGCGAGCGCCTGGTCGCCCCGGCTTCATCCTGCAGTGAGCAAAGACATGACCCGGACACGCAAAATACGCGTCCCCTCGGCCGTGCAACTCGGCACACTCGCGCTGGCGCTGGCCACGCTTGGGGTGGGCGGCTGTAGCCAGACCGACCCCTACCAGCGCAGTGGCACCTGGAAGCCCAGCGGCGTCAACGACGCCAACATCGCCGCCCAGGCAGCCAACCCGGCCGATCTGACGCGCGGCCGGGCCGCGCCCCCCGGCACCATGCGCACCGCTACCACCGCGGTCGAGCGGATGTGGCAGGGCACCTCACAACAGCGCCAGCAGGGTCAGGGCCAGGGTCAATCCCAGGCCGGCGCCGGTGCCAGCGCCCAGCGCGGCTCGGAGACGCAACGCTGATGTCCGAAGTCGCCAACCGTCCAGAGACCGCCTCCGGCCCCGACTCTCGCATGGCCGCCGCGCGCCACGACCGGCCACAGCTGATGACCTTCCTGGCCGACGCCCACACTGAGGCGGCGGTGCGTGACGGCCTGGCCGACCTGCTGCTGGAAACTGCCGACATGCGCCGCGGTGGCATTCGCGCGGCCGTCGCGGCACTGTCCAAGACCACCACCCCGCGCATCCTGGTGGTCGACGTCTCCGGCGAGGACGAGCCGATGGCCGCGCTCGGCTCGCTGTCCGAGGTGGTCGAGCCCGACGTCTGCGTTCTCGTGGTCGGCGATATCCACGACATCACCTTCTACCGCGAGGTCACACGCGGGCTTGGTGCCATGGAGTACCTCGCCAAGCCGCTGACGCGCGACATCGTGTCGCGCCATTTCGGCCCCTTCGTGCGCGGCCAGACCCGCACCGGCGTGGTGCTGGGCGGGCGCATGATCGCGCTGACCGGCGCCCAGGGTGGTGTCGGCACCTCGCTGCTCGCGGCCAACCTGGCTTGGCATCTCGGCACCGAGCGCAATCGCCATACCGTGCTGCTGGATGCCGACCTGTACCGCGGCACCGGCGCCTTCCTGCTGAACACCGCGCCCAGCCCCGGCCTGCAAGCGGCGCTGGAAACCCCCGAGCGGATCGACGCGCTGCTCGCCGAACGCGCCGCCCAGCCGGTGTCCGAACGCCTCCATGTGCTGGCCAGCGAGTTGCCGCTTGGCGAGGCGCCGATCTATGCCGCGGGGGCCGCCGCCTCGCTGCTGGGAGCCTTGCGCCGCCGCTACAACTTCATTGTCGCCGACGTCCCGTTCACCGGTGCCCCGTTCAGCCGCGACCTGCTCCTCCTGGCGCAGCAGCGCGTGGTGGTGATGTTGCCCACGCTGGTGTCGATCCGCGACACGCTGAAGCTGCTCGGCCTCAAGTCCGGGCCGGAGAAGGGCGACCGGCCGATCGTCGTGCTCAACCGGCTGGGCATGCCCGGCGGCCTGCAGCGCCGCCAGG